>JAVQWE010000001.1:0-12217 GCA_033579175.1 Phycisphaerales bacterium
AACGTCCGGAAGAAACTACGCAGCAGCAGTGTCCGACAGGCAACGGGATCCTTCTCGATCGACAGCCGCACGTCGAAAGGATGCCTTCCCCTCTCATCGGTGGCGGTGGCGAAACCTTCGCCGAGCCCTCCCGGCCCGGCAAATACATCGATCACGGGAACTGCAGACTTGTCCGCCGGCATGACTCCCTATCGTCATGTAACCCGTATGCCCCGGCAAGCGGCGCGGCCGACGACGCCTTGGGGAATCAAAGCCCAGGCTGCTGCCGACGGCCTCAGCGGCGATCGGCGCAGGAAAAGGCGGAGGCTCCGAGGAAACGCCAGCCGGCGGCAACGCATTGCTAGATCGAGGCGGCGGTTGGCGCAGAAAAAGGCAAGCGCTCCCGGGCGGTGAGTTGGTTGCCATCGAAGCGGGATTGGACCGGCCGGCGCCGTTGATCGAGTAGGGGGGGGCCTGGGTGTGCCGCGCCCGCCGCGGAACTCGCATCACGGGAAGGTGGGTCGCGGGCAGCGGATCCGCTTGGGAGCTCACCTTTGGCTTGCCGGAAGGCACCATGTCCGTGGTTGCAGCACGAAGACTGGTTTTCGCCTGCCGAGATGATCCAGTGCTCGCCTCCGGCGCGAGGTCAAACTCGGCGCAGCGCCACGAGTCGGTCGGGGGGCCGACGGCAGCCCCAGCTGGGGCCGGCGCGAGGTCAAACCCGCCGCCGCAGCACCGCCAGGGGCTCATCCCACCACCGGGGAATGCTGCCGCCTCACCACCGGCGCGAAGCCCGCCGGCGCAGCGCGGGCGCAAGCCCCAGCGCCGTCACCGCCGCGGAGCCCGCGGGTTCGGGAACCAGCGTCCGGGCCGACTGATCCGGCAGGATCTGCCCGGGCGCGCCGATCGCTCTGGAGCCGGCTGGAGCATCGGGCAGGACTGACGTCACGGATTGATTGAAATTCCCCGCCAGCAGCCCGAAGTCGGCCAGATCGACCGCGCCGTCGAAGTTGAAATCGCCACGGCTCCAGCGGCCCGACGTGTTGAAGTGGGCTGCCAGACGTCCGAAATCCGCCAGGTTCACGGTGGCATCGAGATTGGCGTCGCCAGCCAGCGTACCACGGACCAGTACCGTCGTGTTGTCGATCGATCTTCCCAGAAAAGTCGCCGGAAACGATGCGAACAGCTCGCTGGCCTCGGCGTAGCCGACGGCAAAGCTGCTGGAGGCGGCGGCAACGGTGGATCGAATCCCCGGACCGGTCCAGGCCCCACCCGCACGGCCGGCGAGAATGTCGTCGCGAATGTCCTCCAGCGGCGACACCAGGCTGTAATCCACGATCGCCGCGTTGTCGTTGATGTCCAGTGCCCCGTTGGTGCCGGTATCGACCTCCAGGCTGGTGACTGACAACACCTTGTCATTGCCCGCCTGCATGGTCATCACGCCGCGCAGCTCAACCGCGGCGGTGGAGAGCGTTCCTCCGTTCTGCCATTGCACCAGTCCGCCTTCCCAGGCGCGCAGGATCGGCCCGGCGGCAACGGCGCCGCCCGAAGCGAAGATCAGGGTTCCAAATCCTCCACCCGCCAGATCACTGCCTCCGACGAAAATGCCGCTGGTTGATGAGAGCGTGGCTCCACCGTCGACCCGCGCGAACCCGCGCCCGCTGGAAAAGCGTCCGATCGTCACGCTGGCGGTCTGCGCGCTGCCCTGATCGCTCAACAGCAGGGTGCCACGCCCCAGATATCCCACCGCCAGCGCCCCGTTGCCCGTCCAGCGGCTGGCGGCGCCGGAGATGGTGACGGTGCCGATTCCGCTGGTGCCCTCCCCGATGTAGCCGTGGGTATCGTCGCCGGCGCGGGCCGAGCTGATCGTGCCGCCTGCGGTGAGGTTCAGAACCCCCGTGCCGTCATTGCCGATCGAAAGCTGCGCCGCAAGCTGCATCGCCGAACCGGCTCCGTTGACGTTGATCGTTCCGCTGCTGCCTCCCAGCACCCCGGCGATTGTTGAAAACGCACTGCCGCTCTGCACGAAGCGCCCCCCGGACGTGACCAGCAGCGTGCCCGCCCCCTGATTGCCCACGTACAGGCCATCGACACTGTTCCAGACGGCTCCCCCGCTGATCGAGGCAAACCCCGGACCGCCGAAACCGCTGATGAAGCTGCCCTGATCCGAAAAGGTCGCGCCGTTCCGCAGCAGGAACGTTCCGCTGCCGATGCTGCCGATCAGCAACCCCACGCCGGGTGTGGCATAGCTAGCCGACGGTCCGTCGACGATCAGCGTGCCGGTTGCTCCGGCCTGGCGTCCGATGCGCCCGATGCTGGAGGTCATCGTGCCATGGATGGTGAACGTGCCACTGCCGCTCTCGCCGATCGTGATGCTGCCGTTGTTCGTCCAGCGGGCGCCGGCCGACAGCGTGCCATGCCCGATCGCGCCGGCACCGTTGCCGAACACGCTGTTGCTGACCGACAAGGTGCCTCCCAGCACCTGCAGCCGGCCCACCTGTCCGGCCGCCGTCCCCACCTGCAGGGCATAGCCGGCCCCCCCGGCGGTAAAGCTGTATTGCCGGGTGGCAAGATCGAGCGTCACCGTATCATGGCCCACCCGAAGCTGCTGGTTGTTCACGTTGGCCGTGAACGTCACCGTGTAACCCCCTGAGCCGAGATTGAAAACGGCGGTGTCCGCAGCCCCGGGCGGACCACCCCCCGACCAGTTGCTTGGCGCAGAAAACGCCCCCCCGGAAGGGTTGATCCAGCTCACATCGGCCGCCCACGCCACGCCCTGCCAGGCGACAGCACCTACGACCACGGCCAGAAGTCGATGTCTCACGTGCATTCTCATTCCTCCGCCGCGACCTGCCTCGAAGCGGTCACGTTGTGCCATCAGCCTGAGGCAGACCAGCCCCCGGCGCTTCTGACAGCCTTCAAACCCCTCATTCTACCGCCAAATGAGCCTTGGGGTGGGAAGAATCCGTCGGGCGAAGCCGCAGTTCGTCCCCCGTGGTTGCCAGCCTTAACCTCCCATCCTCTCCAACTTCACAACCAAGCAGTTCCGGCGGCTCATTCCCGGGCAGGCACGCCGTCAGAAGCCCCTCGGGTTCCTTCAGCAGGCGAGATCGGCAGGACTCTGGCTCCTCGGGATGCCCGCCGCACCGGAGCGGTTTATCTGGAGGGCTCGAGACCGTGCCCCAGACGAGCCGGCCTCACCCGCTTTGCCGGTTGGCCAGAACGAGCAGGGGATCGCGCAATCCCGCGCAAGGGATGCCGGGGTGTCGGCGGATTCTGCCGGGGCGGTGGGGGAGAAACGGGCCCATGCGTGAAAATTGATTCGCAGCCTCCGGAGATGCCGAGTTAACGGACGTGAAGAAGTGGTTTTCGTCCGGGCGGCTGGCGCAGGGCGCCCCGCAGGCTGTGTTTGAGCCCTTGGAGATGCGCAGGCTGCTGCACGCCGGCCACTTGGGAATCTTCATCAACGCCGGCGGAGAGGCGTACGCCGACTCCGCCGGGCATCTGTGGCAACAGGATGCGTATTTCGCCGGCGGGCAGGCCAAGGGCGCAAGTTATGACGCCGCGGGAACGGCCGACGATGCCGTCTATGCCTCCCGACGCTTCGGGGCGACTTTCGGCTACTCGATTCCGGTCGCCTCTGGCGGGGAATATCAACTGACGCTGCTGTTCTCCGAGCCATGGTTTACCCGTCGGGGACAGCGGGTGTTTGACGTTTCGGCGGAGAATTCGCCGGTTCTGCGGAACTTCGATCTGCTTGCCGTGACGGCGCCAAAGACGGCGGTGATGCGGACGTTCACGGTCGCCGTGAACGACGGGGTGCTGGATGTGTCGTTCGTGGCGGTGGTGGATGCGGCGATCATCAGCGGCATCGCCGTGGAGCGCGTGGTGCGGGCGCCATCGGCTCCCGGATCGCTCACGGCGGCGGTGGTGGGGCCGGATCGGGTCTGGTTGCGCTGGGTGGATCAGTCAACCGACGAAACGGGCTTTGCCATCGAGCGATCGCTGGATGGCGTTTCGTTCACACGGATTGCGGTGGTGGGGGCCAACGCCGGCGAGTTCACCGATCACGGGGTTTCCCCCGGCTTGCGGTACACCTATCGTGTGCGGGCGATCAACTCGGCCGGCACGTCGGGCCCGAGCCCTGCCGCGACTGTCACCCCACCGGCGGGAGCGCGTCAGCCGTTCGGGCAGCGGCCGATCCGGCTCCCGGGAACGCTTGAAGCCGAGAATTTTGACGACGGCGGGCAGGGGGTGAGCTATTTCGACGCTTCTGTGGAAAACGCCGGCGGGATGTATCGCGATACGCCGGTGGACATCTACCCGATCCGCCTTGCGGGCGCGCCCGCCTCGACCGGACCGACCGCCTACGGAGTGGGCAGCCTGCGGAGCGGGGAATGGCTGGAATACACCATCGAGGTGCCCGAAACTTCGGAATTCAGCGTCCAGGCAAGCTTCGCCTCCGGCTCGCAGGGAGGGACGGCAACGATCCGGCTGAACGGGCTTGCCTTGCGAGAGGGGCTGGTGCTGCCAAACACCGGTGGCTGGAGCCGATTCACCCTCCTGCGGCTGGGTCGGCTGCGGATTCCCGCCGGCCGGCATGTCTTGCGGATCAGCTTTGACCGTGCGGCGCGCACCGGAGAAGAACTCGGGGTGCTCGACTGGCTGCAATTTACCAGCACGGGCACGGCCCGTCCTTTGCCGGCGGCGCCGGTCGATCTGGCGGCGCGCGGGGCCGGCGACACGCAGATCAACCTGAGCTGGATCGATGCCGCCACCGACGAAACCGGTTATCTCGTGCAGCGGAGCACCGGCGACGGCGCCTTCATCGAAATTGCCTCCCTGCCACCGGGCACAACCTGGTTCGCCGATACCTCGGTGCGCGCGGCGACGTCCTACGTCTACCGCGTGCTGGCGGTGAACAGTGCCGGTACCTCCCCGGCGGCGGAGGTGACGGTCGGCTCGTGGTCGCCGGATTCGTTCCGCTGGAAGCGCGCCGCCGGCAGTCCCCTGGGCCGCTACGAAGCGGCCGGCGCAGCGGTAAACGGAAAGCTCTATGTCTTCGGGGGTTACGTCAACGAACAGATTCAGGCAACCGCGCGAGTCGATGCCTATGATCCGGCCCGGAACGCCTGGAAACGTCTGACCGACATGCCCGAAATTGTCACCCACGCCGGGCAGGCGGTGGATGGAGCAATCGTCTATCTGGCCGGTGGTTTCGTCGGTGATCATCCCGGGCTGGGCACGCGCAGCGTCTGGCGGTACGACACGTCGGCCGACCGGTGGGACCGCATGCCCCCGCTTCCGCAGCCACGTGGGGCCGGGGCGCTTGCGCTGGTGGGGCAGACCTTGCATTTCTTCGGGGGTTTGAGCCGGGCGCAGTTCGCCACGATCAATCAGCGACAGCACTGGGCTCTGGATCTCTTAAACCCCTCCCTGGGGTGGAACAGCCGCGCACCCCTGCCCAATCCCCGCAATCATCTGGCGGCCGTGGCACTGGGCGGGAAAATCTACGCGATCGGGGGGCAGGACCTGTGGAACGAACTCAGCGGCGCCATGGCGAACGTGGATGTGTACGATCCCGAGACAGACACCTGGTCGGCCGCGGCGCCGTTGCCCGTGCCGCGCAGCCACATTGCGGCTTCAAGTTTTGCCCTGAACGGGCAGATTTACGTCATCGGGGGAGCCACCAACGGGTTTACGTCGCTGCGCGACGTGACCATCTACGATCCGGCTTCGGATCGATGGCGCATATTCCGGCAGCTCCCCGGGCCGCGGCTCTCGCCCGTGGCCGGGGCCATCGGGCGAATGCTGATCGTCGCGACCGGTTGTGCCTATGGGCTGCAGCCGCAGGGAGAAACCTTCTTCGGGCTGCTGGATTGATCAGGCCGCGCCCGACGATCACAGCCCGCGTTCGGCGGCGAACGTAGGGACCGGGCGGCACCCCTGACGTTCCTGCTCCGGCTCATCAACTCCCTCGAAAAGGCCCTTTCCGAGGTCATTGGCGGGGGTGAACAGACCTTATCCGAAGGGACGGAAGCGCCAGCCGGATCAGGCAGGCACTTCGACGATCCGGCAGGGTGGCAGGGCGTCGAGGAAGATGTGCCCGTATCGCCGGGTTTTTACGCGCGAATCGAGGATCACGATAATCCCGCGGTCGGTCCTGCTGCGGATCAGCCTGCCGACGCCCTGCTTCAACCGGATGACGGCCTCGGGCAGGCTGTAGTCGAGGAAGGGGTTGCCCCCGCGGGCACGAACCGCTTCAAGTCGGGCCTCGATCACAGGCTCATCGGGGACGGAGAACGGCAACTTGACGATAATCACATTGCGCAGCGCCTCCCCTTGCACGTCAATTCCCTGCCAGAAGCTGGCCGTGCCGAAGAGAACCGCGTCGGGTGTGGTTCGAAACCGGTCCAACAGCACTTTGCGCGGGGCGCCCTGGCCCTGCACCAGCAGCGTCAGCCCCAGCGCCTCGATCGACTCTCTCAGACGCTCGGCGCAATCCAGCAGGCTGCGATAGCTCGTGAACAGCACAAAAGCCCCCCCACGGGTCTGTTTGAGGTAGTGGATGATTTTCGCGCCGGCGGCATCGAGGAAGCGGCGTTCGTCGGAGGGTTCGGGCAGACCGGTTTCGAGGTAGATCGTAGCCTGTTCCGCGTAGTTAAATGGTGAGCCAAGCTGAAGGGTTTTGGGGTTGTCCAATCCGAGGCGAGAGCAGATGTAAGAAAAGTCGGGCTCCGCGACGCTGCCGGCTCTGGCGTCCTGTAGTCGGGTCTGGGATCCGTCGGTTTGGCGTCTATGCGCGGAGGTGTCACGGGAAGTGACACTCAAGGTTGCGCTGGTCAGCACAACACTGTCCACCTTCTGAAACAGATTCCTGCGCAAGCCCTCGGCAACGTTGATCGGGGCCGCGTGAAGACTCACGCGGCGCGGCGCGCCCCGTGAAACCTCGAACCAGTACACGGCATCGGGGATCGACTGATTCATCACGGCGTCGATGCCGTCGGCCGTGGCGCGGATCTTCTCGGCGCAACTGGAAAGCTCACTGATTTCTGCCTCGTCGTTCAGCGTCTTCAGCAGCTTCTTCATCTGATCGCTCAGTTCCCGGAGCTTTGGAGAAAGCATGTTGGGTATGCCCAGCGGCTCGCAGACCCGGCCGTTGGGCCGACCGGAACTCTCCTGCCATCGGGCGATCTGCCGAAAGAAGTCCTCAACGATGGAATTCAGATCGATCACCGTCTGGATCGCCGGGTTCGCCGCCGAGCCGTGCACGCTCAGGAAACCGCTGCCGCGCTTGGTGTCGTAGAGGTGCCGAAGCTGATATCGCACGGAATTTTCGCTGAGGCGGATGCCGAAGTGCTCGCCGGCCACATCCTCCAGGGTGTGAGCCTCATCCAGCACCACCAGATCGTATCTGGGCAGGTAATTGAAGCCCGCCGACCGGAGCGCCAGATCGGCAAAGAACAGCGCATGATTCACGATCAGGATGTTGCCCGATTGCATGCGCCGTTTGGCCGCCTGCCAGAAGCAGGGTTCGTAATGCCGGCACTTCTTTCCGAGGCAGTTGCCGTGCTCGGCGCAGACCCTGTCCCACACGGTTTCCCGCGGCAGCACGGGGAGCGAGGCCAGGGACCCGTCGGTGGTGGTTGCGGCCCATTCTTCGATCATCCAGAGGGATTCGCGCTCGGCGTCGGTGTCAAAAAGCAGGTTCTGCCGGCCGCGGGCCTGATCCAGCCTTCGCAGGCACAGGTAGTTGCTGCGTCCCTTGACGAGCACGGCCGTAAATTCATCCGGATAAACGGATCGAAGCAGGGGCAGGTCCTTTTCCACAAGCTGTTCCTGCAGCGCGATCGTGTGCGTGGAAATGACCACCCGCTTCCTGTGCTTCACCGCCGCCTCGATCGCCGGAAGCAGGTAGGCAAAGGACTTGCCCACCCCGGTGCCGGCTTCCACCAGCAGGTGATGCCCTTGCAGAAAGGCTGCCTCCACCGCCGCTGCCATTTCGAGCTGTTCGGGGCGGTGCTCATAGCGGTCGCCAAGGCGTCGGGCGATGGCGCCGGTGGGAGAGAGCATGTCCTGCACAACCGAAGACGCCACGGTTCAATCCACCCCGATATCCTCGTTCCACAGCCCGGGATGATTGCGAATGAAATCCCGCATCATCTGAATGCACTCCGGATCATCCAGATCCACGACTTCCACACCGTTTTCCTCCAGAAAACGTCGGGAAAGACCCCACCGGCTCCGACCGCCGGGGAACGTCACGTCTTCCCCGATCACCACCCGGGGGATTCCGAACTGGATGACCGCCCCGGTGCACAGGTAGCAGGGCATCAAGGTGCTGTAGAGGGTGGTGTCCTTGTAAGTCCTTTGCCGGCCGGCGTTTCGGAGGCAGTCGATCTCGGCATGGGCCATGGGGTCGCCGTGCTGGACCCGACGGTTGTGACCCCGCCCGATGATCTGCCCCTGACGCACCAGGACACTGCCGATGGGCAACCCCCCCTCGGCAAGCCCCTGCCGGGCTTCCTCGAGGGCGGCTTTGAGAAACGGGTCCATCCTGCCAGTATACCCTCAGGAGCCCCCCCGGTGCTCGGCGGAAGAGGACCCTACCCCCGAGACAGGCTGATCGGCTCGGCAATTTTTGCGCCCCCCCTTGGGGTCGGGTGATCAGCCCATCCGACAACCGGACCAAGGCTTCCCCCGGTCGATCAGACGCCTGCGGAAGCTGAAAGATACCGGAATTGTGGAGCACCGCTTTTCCGTGCTCATCGCGTCACCCCCGATAACGCTCCGTTCTCCGGAATTTTTCGGTGAAATCTTTACCGCCCTCCCCCGGCGGACGATGCATAGGGCAAGACCTGAGCCGCCATGGGGTATTTTGCGCTTCAATATCATCTGGATGTTCTTCTGTTCATCCTGGCAGCGGGGGGCTGTGTGTTTTGGGCCTCGCGAGTGCTTCGGCGCGGGGGGGTTCAACAGGGCATCCCCACGCGAGTCGGGGTGCTCGTACTGCTGATCGCCGCCGGAACGATCGCATTGGCCGTGGTGGCAGGCAATGACGAGCGTCGCAGGCTGGAAACGATGGTTTCGGGCCTGGCCCCGACCTATGCCGTCGAGCTGCACCGCGCCGGACACAACCGGATCGACCCCCAAACTCCCCCGGACGACCCGACCTATCTCAACCTGATCGAGCTGCAAAAGCGCTGGTTGGCGTTGAATCCGACCGTGGCCGACATCTACACCTTCGGCAAGACCGCCGACGGGATCGTGATGCTGGTGGATTCCGAAACCGATTACGACCGAAACGGCCGGATCGAGGGGGAAATCGAGCATCGCACCGCCATCGGCGAGGTCTATGAGTCGGAGCTGGCCGAAGCCTTTGAGCAGGCCTGGGCAGGCGCCGCGGTTTTCGATCCCGAACCGACTCTCGATCGCTGGGGGGTGTGGGTGAGCGCCTATGCCCCGCTGGTGGACGATTCGGGAAAGGTCTACGCCGTTCTCGGCGTCGATTACGCGGCCGATTCGTGGATCCGCTCGATCCTGATGCACCGGGCGGCGGTGATGGCCATCGGCGGGGTTTTGCTGGGGATTCAGTTGAACCATTCGACTTCCACGACCTTGCTTCGGGCGGAGGTGGGTCGGCGCCGCCAGGCGGAGGCGGAGCTCCGCGCCAGTGAAGCGCGGATGCGCATGATCGTCGATAACGAACCGGAGTGCGTCGTTGTGGTGGATTCGGCCGGGGTGCTTCTGGAAATCAACCCGGCCGGCGAACGCCTGGCGCAGGCCAGCGCAAAAGAGCTTCGGGGTCAGCCGTTTGCGGCGCTGATTCATCCGGATCACCAAGCCGCCTTCGCGGCGCATCATGAGCGGGTGCTCAGCGGCAAACCGGGGATGATCGAATTCGCGATGGTGGGCCTGAAAGGGTCACAGCAGAAAGTCTGGATGGAAACGCACTCCGTGCCGCTGCAGAGTGCCGAGGGAAACACCAGCTCGATTCTTTCGGTGGCACGCGACGTGACCGCCCGGAAACAGGCCGAGGCCGAGCGCGAGCTGCTGCAGCGACAGCTTGTGGACGCCTCGCGCTATGCCGGGATGGCAGAAGTGGCCACCGGCGTGCTGCACAACATCGGCAACGTGCTCAACAGCGTCAATGTTGCGGCCACGCTCTGTTCCGACCGGCTGCGCAACTCCAAAACCGAAGGGCTGGATCGGATCGTTCAGCTGATCGCCGCCAACCGGCAGGAGAGCGGGTGTTTCTTCTGTCAGGACGACCGGGGCCGGGCCATTCCCGAGTATCTGCAGAAGCTGGCCTCGATATTGCGCTCAGAGCGGGATGGACTGCTGGCCGAACTTTCTCAGGTAACGCGCGGCATCGAGCACATCAAGGAAGTCGTGCGGTCGCAACAGGCCTACGGCAAACGCTCCACCGTTCTTCAGCCGGTGAAAATTCAGGCGCTGATCGACGATGCCCTGATGATGGCGCTGCCGGCGGTGGATCGCAGCCATATCGAGCTGATCCGCCAGGTTCCGGATCTTCCCGAGCTGGTCATGGACAAGCACAAGGTCCTGCAGGTGCTGGTAAACCTGCTGAGCAACGCCAAACACGCCGTGCTGGACCGTACCGACCACGCGCCCAGGATGATCAGCGTATCGGTCAGTTACGATCCGGCTCAGGCGCAGCTCAGCTTCGCCGTGACGGATTCGGGGATTGGCATCCCGGCGGAGAATCTGTCCCGAATCTTCCAGCACGGTTTTACGACGCGTGCGGAGGGGCACGGTTTTGGCCTGCATAGTGCGGCCAACGCAGCCCGGGAAATGGGTGGCACACTGACGGCCGAAAGCGAGGGTCCGGGACGGGGAGCGCGCTTCGTGCTCACGATTCCGACCAGGGAACAGTCCAGAATGACCCGGGAGGCCGCGTGACTGACAACATCCTGTCAGAGTCCGTCTCCGCTGCGAATCCAATCGCCCGTCGGAATCGACGCGTGCTGATCGTGGATGATAACCCCTCGATCCATGACGACTTCCGCAAGATTCTGACACCCCACGCCTCTGCCCCCGACTTCGCTGCACCCACAGAGCGCGCCGGGGCCTCAGCGACCCCGCCGGGCGACCTGGCCGACCTCGAAGCGCGCATCTTCGGGCAGACCCCTGCTGCTTCGTCTGCCCGGCAATCGGTTGATTTCGAACTGTTTTTCGCCTCTCAAGGGCAGGAAGCCCTCCAGAAAGTGGAGGAAATGTGCCGCCGCGGAGAGCCACCGGCGGTTGCGTTCCTTGACATGCGCATGCCTCCGGGCTGGGACGGTCTTCGCACCGCCCAGGCGCTGTGGAATGTCACCCCGGAGCTGCACATCGTGATCTGTACGGCTTACTCCGACCATCCCTGGCAGACCATCGCCGCACAGGCGACTTCTTCCGATCAGCTGGTGATTCTCAAGAAGCCGTTCGACCCGATCGAGGTCATTCAGCTCGCCTCGGCCTTGACGGAAAAATGGGAACAGGCGCGCACCTCACGCCTGCGGACTCAGGAACTGGAGGAAATCGTCCGCCAGCGCACCTCCGAGCTGGAAGCCGCCCGCGCCCGCGATCTTTCGCGCATGGAAGAGCTGGAAGCCATCGTCCAGCAGCGCACCGCCGAGCTGCGCCGCATGGCGCTGCACGACAAACTCACCGGATTGCCCAACCGCGTGCTCTTCAACGAACGGCTGCTGCAGTCGATTCGTCAGGCCCGTCGCGATCCGCGACATCAATATGCCGTGCTCTTCATCGATTTCGACCGCTTCAAGGTCATCAATGACAGCATGGGACATGAAGCCGGCGATGAGCTTCTGCAGCAGATCGGCGAACGCCTTCGCGAGGTACTCCGGGAAACCGACACCGTAGCCGTCGGCCTCGAAGGCGAGCGCCCCTCCGCCGGCGCGCCCCATCCCACGGCCGCTCGGCTGGGTGGGGACGAGTTCTGCGTGCTTCTGGACGGAATCCGCGCCGATCACGATGCCGCCCGGGTCGCGCAGCGCATTCTCGAGTGCCTCTCCCGCCCGTTTGAAGTCAAGGGTCGGGAAGTCCACAGCACCGCCAGCATCGGAATCACCACCAGCTCGATCGGATACGATCGCGCCGAAGACGTCGTCCGCGACGCCGACAACGCCATGTACCGCGCCAAGGCGGCCGGGCGGAACCGGTTTGTCGTGTTTGACCAGAAGATGCACGCCGACGCCCTCTCCCGGTTGATGCTGGA
>JAVQWE010000001.1:12227-24077 GCA_033579175.1 Phycisphaerales bacterium
CGTCGTGCCATCGAACGCGAGCAGTTGCGTCTGTACTTCCAGCCCATCGTCTCGCTGGAGAGCGGACAGGTCACGGGCTTCGAAGCGCTGGTCCGCTGGCTGCATCCGGAAAAAGGCCTCATCCCCCCGCAGGACTTCATCGAAATGGTCGAAGAAACCGGATTCATCGTCCAGTTGGGAGACCGCGTGATTGAAGACGCCTGCAAGACCCTGGCCGGATGGCGCGCCCGATATCCCCATGCCGCGGCGGATTTGACGGTTTCCGTCAATGTCTCCCGAAAACAACTCATGGTAGACGGGCTGGCCCGGCATCTGGCCGAGTGCTTCAAGGCAACCGGTGTCCCCCCGGATCGACTGATCCTGGAGATCACCGAATCCTGCGTGATGCACGAGGCGGAAACGGTGATCAAGCGGCTGGAGGAAGTCCGAGCGTGCGGGGCGCAGGTGTTCATCGACGATTTCGGTACGGGCTATTCCTCCCTCAGTTGCCTGCATCAATTGCCGCTGAACGGCATGAAAATTGACCGCGCCTTCGTCCGCGACGCCAGCGGCCGACGGCAATACCTGGCCATCATCCACGCAATTGTCACGCTGGCCCGCAACCTCAATATGTCGATGATCGCCGAAGGCGTGGAATCCCTCGAACAGGTGGCGCTGCTGCAGTCGCTGGACTGTGACAAGGCTCAGGGCTACCTCTTTTCCCACCCCGTGGACGTGGCGTCGGCAGAGGCACTGATCGTCCAGAAGGCCCGGAAAGCGGCCTGAGAAAGTTCTGGCATCACGCCCGGTCCGCAGGGGGGATCGATCCGAACCGTTTTGCGGTTGCGCTGGTTGTGCGTTTTGTGCGATGCCGCACTCAACGCCCAACGGCGGGCTGGCCGGCGACCCCGTGCCGACGCAGGAACATCCGGCGCTGGTCGGAATCAGAACCTCGCGCACCGGGCATTCCCTCGGCGGGGGTTTGACTCGATAATCCCGCTCAGCCATGAGACACGACCAACCTGCCGGCCTCACGGGCCTGGGCAAATTCGTCTCTTTTCTGCTGATCGCGGGGCTGATTTGCATCGGGGGCTACGTCTACTGGGCCAAGACCCGCCCGAGCGGGGAATCGGGCTCGGTCGGTGAGGTGTCGGCACATCGACCGTCGGAGCCCCCCGCGACCGACCCTGGCGCTTCGCGATCCCCCGGCGCGGCGGCGGCGGCGGCACGCGGCGAGGATCCTGCAACCCCCGACGCTTCCGGCGCGGCGTTAGATCTGGTTGAAACGCGCCGCGCCCCGGCGCGGCTGCCGGCGCCTCAGCCTTACAAGATGACCGGGGACGTCGTAGACCTCGAGCTGAGCGAATACGCCGGCTACGCCGGTCTGATCGTCGCCAACAACGGCCTGGAACCCAATGACGATTCAATGTTTGCCAGAAAACACGGGTTCAAGCTGCGCATCCGGCTCAGTGAAGAGGAAAGCTGGCCGGCGCTGAATCAGGGCAAGATGGCAGCCAGCGCCACCACCGCCGATGTGCTGGCAGTGTACGGTCGGCAGTTTGACGTGGTGGTTCCGGCGCAGATCGGTTTCAGTCGCGGGGCCGATGGCGTGGTGGTCCGTTCCGAGATCAAGCGCATCAACCAGCTCAAGGGGCAAACCCTTGTCACGGCGCAGTTTACGGAAGCCGATTTCTTCATCCGTTACCTGGCTCAGGAGGCCGGTCTGGCCGTTCACATGCTGCCGAACCTCAGCGCGCGTGCTGATCCGAACAAGGTGAACCTGGTATTCGCGGCCGACGCCTTCACGGCTGGCGACGTTTTCCTGACGGCGCTGAAGAACAACGACCCGCGACTGGCCGGCTGCGTCACCTGGGCGCCGAAGACCACCGAAGTCGTGGAAGCCTCGGATGGCAGGGCCGTGGTGCTCACAACCAACCGCAATCTGCTGATCGTGGCGGATGTGCTGATCGTCAACCGCGGGTTCGCCCGTGAGAACCCCAGGATTGTCAGGGGTCTGGTCGACGGTCTGCTGCAGGACAACCGGATGGTTCGTGAAAACCCCGATGCGCATCTGGAGGTCATCGCAAAAGCCTTCCAATGGGATCAACCCACCGCCAAGCTGGAGTTAAGCAAGGTTCACCTGAGCAACGGGCCGGAGAATCTGGCCTTTTTCACCGGCGCGATCGACGCAGCCGGCAGCTTCCATGGCATCTACAACTCGGCGGTGCTGGCTTATGGGGAGGTGATCCGCGATCCGGTGGATGGCGACCGCTTCATCGACCTGACGGCGTTGAAGGAGCTGGAGTCGGCCGGGGCCTTCGCCGGGCAGTCGGTGGCCATCGCTCCGATCCGCGGGGCAAGCCCCAGTGGGCAGCTTGAAGTGAACCCCCTGCTCAGCAAGGACATCCGTTTCTATTTTGAGCCGAACAGCGACGAACTGGACGGCACGCGGCCGGAAAATCAGAAACTTCTGGCCGACATCAAAAAGCTTCTGCAGATCAGCCCGGGAAGCACCGTGCTGCTTCGGGGGCACGTCGATCCCGGCCGGATCGAGGAATTCCGCAAACAAGGCGGCGAAGAACTGGTTCGTCAGCAGGCGCTGCGGGCGATGGACCTTTCCAAACGTCGGGCCGCCCGGGTGAAAAAGCTGCTGGTCGAGCAGGAAAAAGTCGAGCCCGCCCGGATCGATACCGTCGGCCGAGGCTGGGAAGAGCCCGCCGGCAAGACCCAGTCCGAAAACATGCGGGTCGAAGTGCAGTGGTTCACCCTGGAATGATGGGCAGGCAACTCGGCCGGATGGCGCTGCCCGCCGAATCCCCTGCGGGGTAAAGCTCCTCCTCTGGTCTGCCGGCAAAGTCGATATGGCACCTTTGGACAGCCAGTGACCCCCCAGAGTCAATCCGGCCAGCCGAGTTGGAGAGTTTCCACAGGATGCTGCGATCTGATCCCGGTGATGACTGCTTCCCCCCGTTACGCGCCTGAACGCTGGAGCTTTTGGAGCGACCGACGCTGCTGGCGTGCGACGATCCGGACCCGAACTTGGGCGGCCGGCCCGCAGTCACGACCGATTCACACGTGAACAAGCCGCCGGGTGCGTTTGTCATGGAAGGAATTCCGGGGCAGGGACTGACGTGATGCTGTCAGGGGTGGGGCGTGGTGGCTCCAGAACCGGGGTGGCGCGCGGTTCCTGATCTGGCGGCGTGCGCCGAAGTGAACGAGCCAACGCAGCACCCCGACGGCTGAATCTGCAGGGCTGGGCCGTCGGGGTGCGAACGTAATGTTCTGAAAAAACCGGACTTACGTAAATCTCAAATCGAGGGACAGGGTTGGCCCGGCACTTCCGGTGGCGCGGGGACCACTGTAGCCGGTGGCCGAGAGCTTGTACGTCTTGCCAGCCACGGCCGTGAATCCGTTGAAATCCCCGTTGTTATCCCCGAGCACCGCAAAAGGCTTGACGCTCTCGATCCGGGTTCGCCCGTCGAAGACAAACTTGACACTGGCGATGCCCGAAGGCGTGTTGGCCCGGATCGCCAGATTGCGGGTCGGCAGGCTGTTGAGACGGATCGTGCGGCTGGAGCTGAAGTTGCTGAACCCGCTGATCACCTGATTGGTGTCGGCGTTGATGAGGCTGAAGCTGGTAATCGCGAGGTTGGGGTTTGGATCGGGATCAGGATTGGGTGCTCCCGAGGTGGGACTCTGCGGGATCGACGGGTTCTGCCCGTTCACGCCGTCTTTAAAGAGCACCAGCCGATCGATGATATATCCGCTGGATCGGGCCGAAATCTCCACGGTGTGACGTCCCTTGGAGAGGTTCACCCGGTAATCCTCAAAGACGTGGTGACGGACCTCCTTCCGGGTGACGTAGGTCCATTTCTTGTTTTCGTAGGTAAAGGTCTTGAACCACTGTCCGCCGTCGACGCGAATGAACACGTCGTTGAATTCCTTGTTGTCGTTGAAGGGATTGTAGCTGCGAAGATCAAGGTTGTAGGTTCCGGCGTTATTGATGTTGAATTCGTACTTGAGGACGTTGCGACCGGGGCTGCCGAAGTAATTGGGGCCGTTCCACTGATAAGCGGCCGAGCCGGTGTAGCCCGCGGGTGAAGTGACGCGGGTCCAGCCGTTGGCGGGTTCAGACTCGATCTCCGCCACGACCAGCCCACCAGCCTCCTGAAACACTCCGGCCAGCAGCCTTCGACCTTCCAAGCTTTCAATCAACGAGAGTTTGCGCGAACGAGAACTCATGAAACCTCCGGAAAACTTATCCGAAAAGCAGGAAGTCAACCCCGCTTGCGCCCGCCGATGGCGGGTTGGGCAGCAGACACTACGGCCCGATGAAACGATGGCAATCGAGAAACCGGGAAAAATTCAAAAAAACTCCGGTTTATCGGGAGTTAAGGCGGAAATTTGCAGAATCTTGCGGTTCGACGATCCCCGGTCGCACGATCGCCGGGAAGACGGCAGTCGTTGCAACGGGAATCTGGGAAAGATTTGCGGGCTGTCGGGGGCCTTCAGTCTCTGCGGGAGCGAACTGCGCGGATGCCCGGCACGCCAAGCGGCCTCTCACCCGTCCGGCAACCGACCCCGTCGGTGTCCTTCAGGCAGGCTCCAGCCGGGTCTTTTACAGGATTCCTTCCAGCCGGCTGCTGCGGAAAACCTCGCGCTGGGACGCACCCACAACCGACCCGCTGGCCAGGTACATCCGATCATCGATCAGCCCCCCGAACCCGGCTCGGCGGACCTCCGGCAGCGGCGTGAGCTGCGACCAGCGATTCTCATAGGGATCAAACACCCTCACTTCCCGCGCCGCGACGTTGTGGGCCGTCTCTCCTCCCACCACGATGATCTTTTTCTGATACACAAACGTCGATGCCAGTTGATGGCTCACCGCCACCGGCAGATTCGCCGCGGGGAACCAGCGGTTTTTCTTCGGATTGTACCGGTGAACGACGTTCAGGTTGCTCGACTCTGCCGCCTCTTTCTTCTGTCCGCCGATGGCATAGACCTGCCCATCCACCTGAGCCCCGGTGAGGTGGTTGCGCGGGTCGGGCATGCGCGCGATCGTGCGGAACTCGTTGGTGTCGAGGTTGAAGCTCCAGGTTTCCTGAAATTCGGCGGTGCGGGCTTTGTTGCGTCCCCCGAACAGGTACACGAGATTCCCGACCAGCACCGCCGCGTGAGCGCCACGCGGGGCGGGCATGTCCACACCGCGCGTCCACTTGTTGGTTCTGAAGTTGTAGATCTGGATGGCCGCGGTGGCCGGACCGGGGTCCGTGCCCACGTAACCGCCGAAAAAGAACACACGGCTGGCGGTTTGAACGACCGGGGAATGCGTGGTCGGCAGGAGCATCGGTGCCGCCTGACTCCAGCGACCGGTGGCGGTGTCGAGCACGTCCACGCGGGTGGTGGCCTCAAAATCGCTGTTGAAGAAACCACCGAACAAGTAGAGTTTGCTTCCGACAACGGCCGCCGCTCCCTCTTCCCTCGGTTGGGGAACCTGATTGACGGCACCCCAGCTCAAGGAGGGCGGCGAGGCGGCCAGCGTCGTAATGCCTTGGGGCAGGACGGCGTCCACGTGGCCGTCGCAAAGCAATCGCCGGGGCTCGAGGGATTCAAGATACGGCACGGCGCAAGCCCTCATCGCACTCTCCCGAGGATGTCGGATTGCAGCCCCATCCGCCCGTGCTTCGCCTTGGCCCCAGCGCCGGACGCAATCGGCAAGCCGGCAAGCAACACCATCGGGGCAATCTCCCCACGGCCGGAGCGGCAACCGGTTCTGCGATCAGAACAGGCTCGGGTTGTCCGGGTCAAGCAGAACCTGCCCGAAGATCGGTTTTGCCATCGGCGGAGTCGGCGCCGATCTGGCGACTGACTGCAGGCTGTTCCCGGAAGACGCAATCCGCACATTTCGTACAATCAGCACAAGGTCCTGATGATCGGTGGGGCTGGAAATGGCCTCGAACCCCAACACATAGGCATTCGGCTCCATCGAGCCGTCGGGTTTTCGCAGGGGATACACGCGCACCTTCCGTCCGCCGGCGGGGCTGCTGTCCCAGGGGTTGCGCGAGTCCTGGGTGTGCGTGACGCGGTCCTGCCGTTGCGGCCAGAGCGTGTAGATGCCGAACGCGCTGGAACCGGGGTCAAACTGGTCCCATCCGGTGATCAGCGGATTCACGGACTGATGGTTGGCGCGGTTGACCTGAAACACACGGGTCCGCGCGCCGCTGGCGGGGTTGTAGAACCCCACTTCGGCGACAAACGTCGTGAAATCGGGGGCATAAACGGCGATCGGCTGAATCGTGACATTTCCCGGCCCGGCTTTGACGAAGGTCTGCGCAACCACTTCATCGTTGGGGCTGCGCGGCGGGATGGGCATGTTGGCTTCGTCAGGATCGTCATCGCCGACGGTCAGCGGAATCCGCCAGGCTTCCAGCACGCGCTGCAGCGAAGGTTCGTTGGCGTTTTCCAGCCCGGGGGTGGCAATGCCGCGGACGGGCACGTCCTTGACGGCATCACCGGCGGTGTCGTTGCTGACGATGCGCAGCGCCGCCGACTTCACGCCGTTGCCCGTGGTGATCGGGGGGTTGAAGTTGAACGCGATGGTGATGTACTGGCCCGGCTGCAGCTCAAACGGGCGGTTGGGCGCGCTGGTGAGGGAGAACATCGCCGCATCCGGTCCGACAAATTCGAGCGTGGAGACGGTCAGCGCCCGCTGCCCGCGGTTGCGGATCGTCAGATTCTGCGACGGCGAGGGCTGTCCCCCGCGCACTTCGGTGAAAACCACCAGATCGCGGTCGGTCCGCACGCGCCGCCCGGACAGCAACTGGCTGTTGTCAGGCGTCAGCATGGTGATCCGGCCGGCGCCATACTCGGCGACGTAGAGGAAGCCGGTCACGCTGTCCTGAATGATGTCCAGCGGATCGACAAACTGCGTCAGCCCGGCAAAGCCGATCTCGCCTCGGGTGATTTCCCCGTTCGGTCCGCGCGTCAGGACGATGATGTTGTCGCCGCCACTGTATTGCGCAACCAGAATCTTGCCATTGAGTTTCCCCCCGAAAACACGGTTGGAACTGGAGAATTCCACGATCCCGTTGGGGGATTCGTTGCGCCCGAAGTCGTAGATGATCCCCTGATAATGCGGTTCCGGGCGCGTGCCGACGGGATACACCAGCACTTCCGCTTCATCTTTGCCACTGGTGGGGTTGCCTCCGTTGAGAACGAACTCTCCCCGGACGGGGTTGGGATGGCCGTAGTAGCCGCCTTCGCGGATCTCGTAGAGAAAGTCGTTCTGGGTGGGCACGGACGTGAGCGCAGGTGCGCCGTTGCCGGCCGGCGAATTGCCTCCGCTGGCCGAGCTGTTGCTGGGCGCCAGGAGCTTGCCGTCGCGGGTCCAGAGCAGGTCGAAGGCGTTGCGGACGCCGGTGGCGTAGATGCGCACCGGGTTGCCGCGCTTGCTGGGGTTGTAAGGCCCGCCGGCGTCGGTGGTCTTGACGTTCAGGGGCGCGGTGATTTTCTCCGTGTCGATTCGGAGGATGGCGGCGCTCAGGCGGGTTTCTTCGCGCAATCCCCATTGCAGATCGGGCGCACCCTGCGCCGACTGGCTGCCCACCGAGACGTAAAGCATGCCGTCCGGTCCGAACACCGGCTGATTGGTCAGATGATCGCGGGCAGAACGCGGCAGGTTGTAGATGACCTCGGTGTAATTCTCGAGATTGCGGCCGGTGAGCTTGCTGATCTTGCCAGACCAGTTCGGCGCGCCTTCCAGCAGGTTGACGCCGTGGCTGACCCACAGAATCGGGTTGGTTTTCGTGGATTTGGGATCGAACGCGAATCCGGTGATCAGGCGTTCCATCCCGCCGTTGGCCGTGCGCACCGTCTGGATCGTCCGGCTGCCACTGACCGTGCCATCAGGGTTGAGCGTGAAGCGTACGATCTGCCCCGTGCGGGTGCCGGCATACAGTCGCCGGTCCGGGCCGATGGCCAGGCTCGTCCAGTTGTATCCCTGCGTCAGCGGCAGGGGCACTTTGTTGAACCGGATCAGCGGATCGGCCACCCCGTTGGTCTGGCCGGTAGTAAAGGTGCTGGTGAACGGCGTGAACCGGGCGCCGGTGGTGTCGGTGACCCGATCGGTCACCGTGAAGCGGTATTCGGTATTGGTTTCCAGAGGGCTGCTGGGGGTGAGGATGATCGCATCTCCCCCGCCGGTGGTGTTGACATTCGAGGGCACGACGGCGCCGTCACGCACGCGCACCAGCGTCACATTTCCGGGGGTTTTCACGGACGAATCGCTCACCCCGGCGCCGATGTTGGGCAGACGCACATCGACCTTGACCGATACGAGAGTGGAAATTCCGGTGGCGCCGTTGCGCGGCACAACGTCGGAGACGCTGGGGCGCATCGTGCTGGCCAGAACCGAGAAAGACCCACCCTCACCAGCCGTGCCGGCAGAAGGGGTCAGCGAGAGAAACCGGCGAACTTCAAGATTTTCAAAGGATACGATCATCACATCGGCCCACCCGTTGGGGGGGTCTTTCAGCACATCAGTACATCCCCGTCAGCAAAAGGGGGAACCCGGTCGGATCAGCTACCACCCAAGCCCAGCGCGGCAGCAAGATAGCCCATTGGCCGCGCCGCTTCCACGGGATTTCCTACCACCAGAGGCGGCAAAATACGAGAACATTTCACGGAATTCACTCAGGTCCGATTAAATCATCCATTTTGCGCCGTTTATCAGGGATCGCGTCCGCTTGCTGGTTGTCGGCCGGAGAAGTCCGCTGCCTGTGTTCCCTGCATGAGATCGGCCGATCAAACTCCCGAAGTGAGAGCATCTCGCCCGGGTTGATGGGGATTGCAGGGCGCGCGGTGTCCTGCCGTGCCGCAGTCGGTGCGACATTTTGTCCGGGTGACGATGCCCCGACTTCAGACCAGCTCCACGCCGTCATTACTCCGATCTTCCTCGCTGAAATCCGACCGATCCACGCCCGAGCCCCCGAAGAAAATGTCTCCGCCTTCGGCCCCGGTGAGCGTGTCGTTTTCCGGCCCGCCGTTGAGCGTGTCATCCCCGATGCCCCCATGCAGACGGTCGTCGCCAGCCTCACCCAGAAGCTCGTCATCGCCGCCTTTGCCGTAGAGCCGATCCTTCCCCCCGCCGCCCTGGAGCGTGTCATTTCCCGAACCACCGGAGAGAAAATCCGCCCCGATGCCGCCGATCAGAAGGTCCTGACGGGTTCCACCGAGCAGCGTGTCGTTGCCGTCCCCGCCGATCATCGTTGAACGCACCGCCACGGAAAGCTGCACGAAATCGTTGCCCCCGAGGCCGTCGAAGTAGATGCGTTCGACCCGATTGCGGTTGAATTCCTGCAACACCCCATCATGGTTTACGGCGATGTTGCCGCTGGTGGCGTTGAACACCACGAATGCATCGTCCCCGCTCAGGCCGATCAGCACCAGCGTGCCGCGGGAAGTCAGCGTCGCAAAGGGCTGGCCGGCGGCGTGGAGACACACACGACGCTCCAGCGACTCGGAAACGATCGGTTGTGCAGATGAACGCATGAGAAGCTGTGATCCTCTCGGAGTGTTGGTCCTGATGGCTGCGGCAGAGAACGGCGCCCGCAGCAGTTACGACCGACCGGACCCTCGGGTTCGACCGGCCCTGCCGACGATTCTATCCAGAAGAGGGTCCCGCCGCTCGATCGGCAATATTAGGGTTTCCTTCATCCTTCCGGTATAAAGAAGCCGGACAACGCATGAACTTACAGAAGAAGATTGACTGCACCTCCGCGGTCGTGGGTGTCATTGGTTTGGGATATGTTGGGCTGCCGCTGCTGGCGGCGTTTGCCCGCAGCGGATTCCCCGTGGTGGGGTTCGACGTCGATCCGGACAAGATCCACGCGCTTCACCGTGGCGAAAACTATCTCAAGCATCTCGGTCCGTGCTTTGTCAGTGACATGAAAAAGCACGGAAAGTTTGATGCCACCACCGACATGTCGCGCCTCGGGCAGTGTGATGCTGTCATCTCCTGCGTCCCCACGCCGCTGGGAAAACATCGTGAGCCGGATCTGTCCTGCATCGAGCGTTCGGCCGACGACATCGCCCGCACCCTGCGTCCCGGTCAGCTCATCGTGCTGGAAAGCTCCACCTACCCCGGAACCACGCGCGAAGTGATGCTGCCCCGACTCGAAGCCCGGGGGCTGAAGTGCGGCGTCGATTTCTTCCTGGCCTACTCCCCGGAACGCGAAGACCCCGGTAACAAAAGCCACAGCACCCGCACGATTCCCAAGCTGGTCGGGGGCATCGACCCGGTCAGTGGCGAACTCGCCGCCGCCCTCTACCGCAAGGCCATCGCCAAAGTCATCCCTGTCCGCACCGCCGAGGTCGCCGAGGCCGCCAAGCTCCTGGAAAACATCTACCGCGCCGTCAACATCGCGCTGGTCAACGAAATGAAGATCGTGCTGGACGGCATGGGAATCGACGTCTGGGAAGTGATCGAAGCCGCCCGCACCAAGCCCTTCGGCTTTCAGGCGTTTTATCCCGGCCCGGGACTGGGGGGACATTGCATTCCCATTGACCCGTTCTACCTCACCTGGAAGGCGCGGGAAGTGAACCTTCCGACGCGCTTCATCGAGCTGGCCGGCGAAATCAACGTGCAGATGCCCGATTTCGTGGTTCAGAAGACCGTGCTGGCGCTGAACCATCGTGGAAAGGCGGTAAACGGCTCGCGGATTCTGGTGCTGGGTCTGGCGTACAAGCCGGATGTGGACGACGTGCGCGAGTCGCCCAGCTTCGAGCTGATCGAAAAGCTCGAACATCTCGGAGCCAGAGTGGACTATCACGACCCCCACGTGCCGCGCACCCACAAAATGCGCCGGCACGATCTTCACATGGAAAGTATCCGCCTCTCCCCGGAAACTCTGCAATCGTACGACTGCGTGCTGATCAGCACGAATCACTCGGCCTACGACTGGCAGATGATCGCCGACCATTCCCGGCTCATCGTCGATACCCGCAACGCCCTGCGCGACGTGACCGGTCGGCGCGAACACATCGTCAAAGCCTGAGCCGGAGCCGGCCGTCGCGCGCGCCCGGCGCAACGGTGCCGGCCGCCTGCTTCCGGGCAGCGGCACGGCGCCCACTTGCCACAGACCGTCATTTGCGCGCTTCATACCATTGCACCGTCAGCTTCAATCCCACGGCAAAATCGACAATCGGCTCATATCCCAGCACCTTTCGCGCCCGCGAGAGCTCTGCCAGCGAATGCAGCACGTCGCCCTTGCGGGAGGGGGCAAACTCCGGCTGCAGACCGGGACGGTTCAGCAGTTGGATCATCCGCTCGGCCAGCTCGCGCACGCTCGTGGCCCGTCCCGTGGCAACGTTGATCACCTGCCCCCCGAGCCGCTCCCGACCCCGCGCCGCCAGCAGATTCGCATGAACAGCGTTGTCCACGAACGTGAAATCCCGCGTCGCCGTGCCGTCCCCGGTGATCACCGGCGCCTCCCCGGCCAGCAGACGCCGGGCGAATGCCGCAATCACCCCCGCGTAGGCGCTGTTGCGGTTCTGCCGCGGGCCGAAAATGTTGAAATAGCGCAGGCTCACCGCATCCAGCTCGTAACTGCAGGCATAGGCGCGGAGCATCTGCTCGCAGGCAACCTTCGTGGCGGCGTAAGGACTCGCCGCCGCCGGAGGCATCGATTCCACCTTCGGCAGCTCCGGGGAATCCCCGTACGCGCTGGAACTGGCGGCGAAGATGAACCGCCGAACCCCCTGTCGCCGGGCCGTTTCCAGAAGCGTTGCCGTGCCATCCACGTTCACCCGGTGATACAGCCACGGGTCTTCGACACTGGCCGGCACCGACACCCGCGCCGCCTGATGGAACAC
>JAVQWE010000002.1:0-20753 GCA_033579175.1 Phycisphaerales bacterium
ATCGCGTGCGAACGCTCCTGGCGGACGACACCGAGTTCCGCTTCAAAGCCGGGGAGACCTTCAGCGTGGATGAGGAAATCGTCATCACGGAAAGCAATGTTGTGATCGGCGCCTATGGCAATGGCAACCGGCCGATCCTCCGCTGGACCGGCACCGGCGGGCCGAGATACAAGCGGTTTTTCGACCTGCAGAAAAGCAGCAGCAACGTGACCGTCCGCGATCTGACGTTTGACTCGATCTTCAGCGGTCATACCGAGAAAGAAGGCGTGCCCGACGCCTTTCGCGTCGGCGGAACGAATTTCGCGGTGGTGAACTGTGAAATCCGCAACATCTGCTATTTCGTCAACAACGAAGCCAAGCCGACGGGAGTGCTGGTGCAGGATAACACCTCGCCGCTTCGGACCGGGCTGAGGGCCTACCTGTCATACGTCGTCGGCACGGATCACGTCATCATCGGCAACAAGGTGGTGAACAGCACCCGGGAACACGGGGTTCGCGCCGACGGTGCGTATCGCGTGCTCATCGCCCACAACGATCTGGCCAATATCGCCGAAGGCAGACCCGGCGACACCGTCGATATCATGAAACAGCCCATCACCGTGCATTGGGGAAGCGATTTCTATATCCACGCCAACGACACGCACGGCGGGCGCGTAGAGATCGGACCCCTCGGGCAGGGTGACGGTTCGCGGCCGTACAGCATCAATCAGCGGCTGCAGACGGTCGTGATTGATTCCAACCGGTTCTTCTTCGGACCCTATCAGCGACTGGAGATCGATCATGGCACCAGCGGTGTAATGATCCGCGGCAACCAGATCAGCGCGCCCACCGGCGCGGGAATTGCCATCGAAGCCATGGCCAAATACACCCGCTGGCCGGAATATGGCGATCGCAATGTCAGCAATGTCTGGATTACCAGCGACAACATCATCCGGGCCGCCAGCCGCGTTTCCATCGGCCGCGGGGCGACAAACATCAACGTCGCTCAGCCGGCGGCGTGAGCGGTCGCAGAATCGGCAGATGCGCCCCGGCCGAGGACGAATGAGGGGCCTGCCGACCCCGCCGCCGGGCACCCGGCTCCAGGCGGCCCTGGCCCCTCCGGCAAGCCGGGGGCACGTTACCTGCGGGCGTTGGGCGACTATGATATTCCCGTGACAAGCTGCGCGGCCCTTACGCCGATGAAAATGCCGGGCGGAGCGCCGGTGTGCGTCCGATAACGTCCGTCGACGCGGATCCGCCGGCCCCCCGAAGCCGGTATACACAGGATGAGTCTGAGCGTGACACAGGTGGAACTTACACAACCAGCTCCGGCCGACGCCTCGCGGGCGTCGCCGGAGACCACGCGCGAGCTGGTGATCCGCTCGCGCAAGGGGTGGAACCCGATCGACTGGAGGGAACTGCTCAGCCACAGAGAGCTGCTGTTCTTCCTGATCTGGCGAGACGTCAAGGTGAAGTACAAGCAGGCGATCCTCGGCTTCGCCTGGGCAATTCTCGTGCCGGTCATTCAGGTTGTGCTCTTCACCTTCATCGGAAACGCCGCCGGCTTCAACAGCAAGACCAGCGCCCCTTACGCACTGTATGTGTACGCCGGATTGCTGCCGTGGCTGTTTCTGTCTTCTTCCATCACCAACGGCGGCCTCTCGCTGGTCAATCAGCAGAGCCTTCTGAGCAAGATCTATCTGCCCCGCTTGTTCATCCCCGCCGCGACGATCGGCACGGCGCTGATCGACATGCTGCTTTCCGGCGCCGTGTTCGCGACCATGTTCGCCTGGTACGGCTTCCCGCCGTCGAGCAATGTGGTGTATCTGCCGTTGCTGATGCTGCTGTTGATCACCCTCGGGCTGGGCAGTGCTTTCATCCTCAGTGCCCTGACGATCAATTACCGCGATGTGCGCTTCCTGATCCCGTTTCTGGCCCAAGTCCTGATGTGGATCAGCGCCGCCGTGTATCCGCCGCGCATCTTCAATCCCCAGCAGATGGGGTGGCTCGATTTCAACCCCGTGTATGGAGTGATCTGCGGCTTCCGCACGGCGCTGCTGGGCGAGCCGTTGCAGCTTCGGGCGCTGGTGGTATCCATCATTTTCTCGGCGGTGTTGCTGGTGTGGGGATCGTATTACTTCAAGAAGGCCGAGCGGCGTTTTGCGGATATTGCCTGAAGGGGCCCTGCCAGCCCGCTGCGGCCGATCGAGACCGACCGAATGTCACCTGTGATTTCCATCAACCGCGTTTCCAAGGCCTACCGCATCGGGGTGGCTCATCAGCCCTCGAACCTTCGGGAAGCCATCATGGACCTGGTGCGCGCCCCCCTGCGCCGTCTGCGGAAGTACAACGAGAATTTTCACGAGGGGGAAGACGCCTTCTGGGCCTTGCGCGACGTGAGCTTTGAGGTCAACCGTGGCGAGGTCGTCGGATTGATCGGAAGGAACGGCGCCGGCAAGTCCACGCTGCTGAAAGTGCTCAGCCGCATCACCGAGCCGACCGAGGGCGAAATCCGGATGCGCGGCCGGGTTTCTTCGCTGCTGGAAGTCGGCACCGGGTTCCATCCCGAGCTGACCGGACGCGAAAACGTCTACCTCAACGGGGCGATCCTGGGCATGCGCCGGGCCGAAATCCGCCGGAAATTTGACGCGATCGTGGATTTTGCAGAGGTGGGCCGGTTCCTTGATACCCCGGTAAAGCGTTATTCCAGCGGGATGTATGTGCGGCTGGCGTTTGCCGTGGCGGCACATCTGGACCCGGAAATCATGATCGTAGACGAGGTATTGGCGGTCGGCGATGCGGCGTTCCAGAAAAAATGCCTGGGGAAGATGAATGACTGCGTCAAGCAGGGGCGCACCATCCTCTTTGTCAGCCATTCCATGGAAGCCGTCAGCGGGCTTTGCACCAGCGTCGTTCTGATGCGTGACGGCCGCAACAGCGAAAAAATGCCGGTGGATGAGGGCATCAAGCAATACCTTTCGATGCTTGGCGATAATGGGGATGTTCCCCTGGCGCAGAAGCCGCGGCGACAATACCGCAAACGCGATCCCATCTTCACCGGTCTGAAGATCAACGGCCCCGACGGCGGGAAGATCATCAGAACCGGGCAGTCCATCACATTCGAAGTTGAGATGACCGACCTGCACGAACCGGGAGAGATGACGCTTGGAATCGCGCTGTACAACGAACGCAATCAGCGCGTGTGCCTGTTCCACACGATGTATCAGCAACACATGCCCTTCCGGGGCATCCCGGGGGGCGTCAAGCGGCTGGTCTGCGAAGTGCCGTCGTTGCCTCTCACTCCCGGGACGTACTATGTTGACCTGGTCCTGACCGACGGCTACCACGAACTGGAACGACTCGACCGCGCCGACAAGATCGAGATTCTCTTCGCCGACCTCTTCGGCACCGGCAAGCTGCCCAACATCCGCCAATGCAACGTCATCCTGCCCTGCCGATGGAGTCAATAGAAAAGCCGCGTGCATCCGGAGGTCGGGGAGAATCGCAACGGGCGTTGAAGAGGGTTGGGTTGCCTAGAACTGACTGGATCTTTCGTGACCGAACCGATCGTTTCCATCGTGATCCCGAATAAGAACCGCTCCGACGAGCTGGTGGAAACGCTCACCTCGGTGCAAGGCCAGACTTTCAACCGGTTCCAGTGCATCGTTGTCGACGACAACTCAACCGATGATTTTGAGCAACGCGTTGCCCCGTTCCGATCAGACCCCCGATTCGTGTTCGTCAGGCAGAAGCCGGGCCGCGGGGGCGCGCCGGCCGCCCGCAACGACGGCGCCACCCTGGCCTCGGGAGAATTTCTCATCTGGCTCGATTCTGACGACTTGTTGGCCCCGTTCTGCCTCGAAAACCGCCTGAGAATCATGCAATCGAATCCCGAGCTGGATTTTGCCGTATTCCCCTGCGAGTTGTTTCGCCGGACGCCGGGGGACACCGCTTTGCTATGGAATGCCGACACCGGCGAAAACGATCTTGACCGGTTCCTCCGGCACGATGTGCCCTGGCAAACCACCGGTCCCATCTGGCGAAAAGCATCGCTATCCAAGGTCGGCCCGTGGGACGAGCAGGCGCGCAGCGCCCAGGACTGGGAATTCCACGTTCGAGCGGTTTTGCAGGGGCTTCGATATCAACGCTTTGGGCCGGTAGATTTCTACTGGCGGATGGCATCTGCCGAGCGGTCCTCGATCGGCAAGGCCGCCGCGATCGATAAGGAATACCATCGTGCCCGACTGGAGTTGTATCGACGCATCCTGCAACGGGTCCGGGCCGCCGGTGCGATGAACGAAGATCGTCGTAAGTGCTTTGCTGGCATGTACTTCACCGCCGTCGAAACGATTGCGAAAAAGGTCAATCGTCGCGAGGCACGCCGCTTGTGGCGATCGGCCATACAAGATGCAGTGGTATCAAGAGCTGAGTACTACCAGGGATTGTGGTTGCTCTGGAACATGCGGTGGGAACGACGATATCAACGGCTTCGAAGCGCGTTGCAAGGCAAGTGGCCTGGGCAGTATTTCCTGCCCCGAAGCCCCACCTTCATGAAAACCCCCGCTCCACGTCGGGAAAAGCAGCTTGCGGAGGTCGGGTAATGGCCACGCCGCGTGTCAGCGTCATTCTGCCGGTCTACAACGGTCAGGAGTATCTGGCCGAGGCGGTGGAGAGCATTCTCCACCAGAGCTTCGACGCCTTCGAGTTGATCATCGTGGACGATGGCTCAACCGACCGTTCCCCGGCGATTCTCCGTCGCTATGCCGCGCACGATCCGCGCATTCACCTGATCTCCCGTCCCAACACCGGACTGGTCGGCGCGCTGCGCGACGGGCTCGCCGCCGCCCGAAGCGACCTGATCGCCCGGATGGATGCCGACGACATTGCCCTGCCGCAGCGACTGGAAAAACAATACCACTACATGGTTGCCCACCCCGAATGCGTGCTGCTGGGAACCTTTGTCCGGGCCATCGATCCCCACGGCCTGTTGCTGTGGGATGAAACTTCCGGTCCGGTCACCCACGAGGAGATTGACCGCGAACTGATGAAAGGTCGCGGCGGTGTTATCCGTCACCCGGCCGCCATGATGCGTCTGGAGGCGGTCCGACGCGTCGGGGGCTATCGAGATCACTACAACACCGCCGAGGATCTCGATCTGTTCCTGCGACTGGCGGAAATCGGCCGCATCGCAAACCTCCCGGAGATCCTGCTTTTGTACCGCCAGCATTATAAAAGCGTGAACCGCACACGGTTTGCCCTGCAGAACGAGCGAATCACTCAGGTTGTTCACGAAGCCGCCCGGCGCCGGGGGGTCACCATCCCGGCAGACTGGCGCTACACCCCCAAGCCACCCCGGCCCGCCGACCAGCAGTTGCGCGACTGGGGCTGGCTGGCGTTGAAGCAGAACCGTGCCGATATCGCCCGAAAGCACGCGCGCTCGCTGCTGGGGATGCAGCCCACACGGCTGGATTCGTGGCGATTGCTTTTTTGCGCGCTGCGCGGGTATTGACGAGGCTCTTCAGACATGAACAGGCGGACAACGGGCTCCCACGGCAGCTTCGGCGGCTTCGTCAGGGCATGCCTGGGCTGCAGTTTCCGCAACGGCCCTCAACAAACCAGCCAGTCCGGCCGGCCGGGTCAATCGGGAAGAGCCTGGAGCATCAGGGTTTCGTGACTCCACCAGCCCCCAACGTCTCTGTCGTCATGTGCGTTTACAACGCACAGCGCTTTCTTCCCGACACGCTGCGGAGCATCCTCGGGCAAACCTTGCAGGATTTTGAGCTGATCGTCGTGAATGACGGCAGCACCGACCGCTCGCTGGACATTCTGCGTCAGTTTGAGCGCGGCGACGCGCGGATCAGGGTCATTTCGCGCGAAAACCGCGGAATTGCCCGTTCCGCCAATGAGGGAATCGCTGTGGCGCGCGCCACGTACATCGCCCGGCACGATGCGGATGATCTGTCGCACCCCGCCCGGCTCGCCACGCAGGCGGCGTTCCTGGATGCCCATCCGGATGTGGTCGCCGTCGGGTCGCAGATGCGCATCACCGATCCTTACGGCCTGCCCATCGGTCTGACCGACTTCCCCCTGGATCATGAGGGCATCGAACGGGAGCTGCTCCGCGGCAGCGGGTGGACCTTCCCCCAACCTGCCGCGATGTTCCGGCGGGAAGCATTTGACCGCGCCGGTGGCTACCGCGAGCGTTTTTCCAACAGTGAAGACCTCGATCTGTTCCTGCGGATGGCCTTGGTCGGCAAGCTCGCCAACCTCCCGGAGCCGCTGGTCTACTGGCGCAGACACCTGCAGAGCGTCAACCACACCCGCGCCGCCGCACAAACTCTGCTGAAACGGGAAATTATCGTCGAAGCCCTCCGCGCCCGAGGACGGGCCGTGCCGGAAGACCTGGATCGCCAACTGGCGTACACCCGCCCCCTGCCACCGTGGAAACAATTGTGCATCTGGGGCTGGAAAGCCCTGCGTGCCGGGAATGCCCGGGTGGCGCGCTGGCACGCCTGGAGCGCCTTGCGGCGTAATCCGGTCAGTCCGGAAGCCTGGAAACTGGCCGCCTGTGCGCTGCGCGGACGATAAGTCTCTATCGATCAGGAAGTTACGATCAGCCAGAACATCCTCCAGACCCCTTCCCAGCGATGCCCACCGTCTCTGTCCTGATGGCCGTTCGAAATGGCGCCCGCCACCTTCCGGCGGCGGTGGAGAGCATTCTGACCCAGAGCTTCACGGATTTTGAGTTTCTGATCATCGACGACGGCAGCGACGACGGGGTCACCCTGCCCCTGCTCCGCAAATACGCCGAAGACGACCGCCGAATCCGGCTCATTTCCCGCCCCAACCGCGGATTAACCACTTCCCTGAACGAGGGCCTTGCGCTGGCCACCGCCGAATTCATCGCACGAATGGATGGCGACGACATCTCCCTTCCGCAGCGCCTGCAGCTTCAGGTCGATTTTCTCCGCAATCACCCGGAGGTGGTTCTGCTGGGTGGGGCTTATGAGCTGATCGACGGTGACGGGCGACCCATTCGCACCTGGTATCCCCCCGCCGACGATGAATCGCTGCAGCGGCACTGTCTGCAGGGGCAGACCCCGATCTGCCACCCGCTGGCAATGATGCGAGCTTCGGCGGTGCGGCGCGTGGGCGGCTACGATGAGTCGTTTCCCGTCGCGCAGGACCTGGATTTGTGGCTTCGTCTGGGGGAAGTCGGTCGACTGGCCTGCCTTCCGGAGGTGCTGTTGCGCTATCGGCAACACGAAGCCAGCGTCAGTGAACGCAAACAACGACTCCAGATCGAGTGCATGCGGCGCGCCTGTGAAGCGGCGTATCGCCGGCGCGGCGTGGAGGGACAGTATCGCTGCAGGGCCGAAGAAGGCTGGCGTCCGGTGGGAGATCGCGCTTCGCGCCGGCGATTCCTGCTTCAGTACGGCTGGTGGGCGTTCAATGCCGGCCACCGCCAGACCGCCAGACATTACGGCTGGCGCGCCATCGCCGCCGCCCCCTGGCGACTGGATGGCTGGAAGCTGCTGGGCTGCGCGCTGCTGAAGCGCCCCCTGCCGCGGCCGCCCGGCCAGTGATCTGCCCCATGCCGTCGGCAGGAGCCGAATCATGCTGCTTTCGATCGTCATCCCCATGCGCAACGCCGAGCCGTTTATCGCGGCCACGCTTCGATCCCTGCTGGAGCAAACCGGCGTCGAGATGGAAATCCTGGTGGTTGACGACGGTTCCACCGATGGATCGGCGGCGATCGTGGATTCTTTCGGGGATCCGCGCATCCGGCGGATCCCCGGCCCGAGGCGCGGAATCAGCGCCGCCTTCAACACCGGACTTGCCGCCGCCCGGGGGGAGTTCCTCTGCCGTTGCGATGCCGATGACTTGTACCCCCCTGCCCGCCTGCAGCGGCAGCTTGCGTTTCTCCGCGAACACCCTGAATTCGGAGCCGTCTGCGGTTCCTATAAAACCGTGGATGCCCGGCTGAAACCGGTGGTTGCTCACGGGGCCGACCTGCCTGCCGGTGAAATCACCGGTGAGCTGCTGAGCGGCCGCGGGCGGTCGCACATGTGCGCGTATCTGTTCCGGACGGAACTGTTGCGTCGCATCGGCGGCTGCCGGGAGTGGTTCGAAACCAGCGAAGATGCCGATCTTCAATTTCGTCTGGCGGAAACGACGCGAATCTGGTTCGACCCCGACTGCGCCTACCTCTACCGGCTGCACGATGCGTCCATCACCCATGCCCAGCGCAATGCACGGCGGAAATTCTTTGAGCAGTGCGCGGTGCGTTTTCTGGAGCAGCGCCGCACCAGCGGCATGGACGATCTGCAGAGAAATTCCCCTACCCTCCCCCCCGAGGGTGAAGAAAACGTCGCCCGTTAGTCGAAAGAGCAGAGACAGCAGCATTTACGCGGCGCGGCGTGGAAGCTTCACGCTGAGGGCAGGCGTGCACGGGCGGTGGCCAAGGGCCTGCGGGCCTGCCTGGCCCGTCCGACCAACGTGGCGGCATGGCGGAGCCTGGTCGCGCTGATCGTAAAGCGTCGAAACGTTTCGTCCGATTCTTCGACATGAGAATCACTTTCGTGCTGCCCTTTGCCGCCTTCGGCGGCGGGGTGCGGGCCGTCGCCATGCACGCCCGTCATCTTTCGCTGATGGGGCATCAGGTGACCGTCGTCTCCACCCCGAGAAAGCCTGATCCGCTCCGACGCCGGCTGGGTTCGGCGCTGCGCGGCAATGGCTGGCCATCGCCCCAGCCGCAGGCGTCTCACCTGGATGAACTGGAGAAGACCCCGGTTCGGCGCATCCTCCTGGATCGTTTCCGCCCCGTCGAGAATCGCGATCTGCCCGATGCCGACGCCGTCATCGCCACCTGGTGGGAAACCGCCGAATGGGTCGCTGCCCTGCATCCGGACAAGGGAGAAAAGTTCTATTTCGTGCAGCATCACGAGGTGGTCTTTGACAATCAGCCGACGGATCGTGTGGAGCAGACCTATCGCTTGCCGCTGCACAAAATTGCGGTGGCCCGATGGCTTTCGGACCTGATGCGCGATCAGTATGGCGTGCCCAACGTGCCCGTGGTGCCCTGTGGAATTGATCACACGGTCTTCACAGCCCCGCCGCGCGGCAAGCAGACCCGTCCGACCGTGGGCATGATGTTCGCCCGCGCCGCCTTCAAGGGTTGCGATATCGCTCTGACGGCGTTTCAGATGGCCGCTCGGAACGTCCCGGGGCTGACCCTGCGCGTGTTCGGGGAAAAGCCCCCCGCTCCACCTCTGTTGCTGCCTGCCGGGGCGACGTTTGAGCAGCGACCCTCACAACAGCGCATCGCCGAGATTTACTCCAGTTGCGACGCCTGGCTGTTTGCCTCACGCAGCGAGGGGTTCGGGCTGCCCGTGCTGGAGGCAATGGCCTGCCGCACCCCGGTGATCGGCACCCCGGCCGGAATCGCTCCCGAAGTTCTCCCGGAAGGGGGTGGAGTGCTGGTTCGACCCGAAGACTCGGCCGATATGGCGGTTGCGATCGAACGCATCAGCCGAATGAAGCAACCGGAGTGGCAGGCGATGTCCTCCGCGGCTTTCCAGACGGCCAAGCAATTCACTTGGGAGCGCAGCGCCCTGATGATGCAGGCCATCCTGAGTCACGCGGTGCGGCACGGCAAGGGGAGAGTCGCTGCGTGAATCTGTCGCAACCCCATATCTGACAACAACTTACGACAAATCACCCGCGGGTTCCCGTCCTAAGAGATTCAGCTTGCCGGAGCCTCCCCCTCGGCCGATAATTCTGCCCTTGGATTCTGAACCGGGTCTGTCTGTCGCCGGGATCGTCCATGCGGATTACCTTTGTCTTGCCATATGCCGGGATGGGGGGAGGGGTGCGCGCCGTGGCAATGTATGCCAAGCTGCTTTCGGAGCGCGGGCATTCGGTGCTGGTGGTATCCACCCCCCCTCCACCGATACCCCTTCGACGTAAGGTGCTTCGGCTGCTGCGGGGGGAACAACCCCTGTTCCCTCCTAAACCCATGTCTCACTTGGACTTATGTCCGTCCGTAGCCCGTCGGGTGATTCCCCGCTATCGTCCCGTCGTCGCTGAAGACCTGCCCGATGCCGATGTCGTCATCGCCACCTGGTGGGAAACCGCCGAATGGGTGGCGAGGCTTCCGGCCACCAAGGGCGCCAAGGTGTATTTCGTTCAGCATCACGAGGTGGTCTTTGATAATCAGCCCATCGACCGGATCGAACAGACCTATCGGTTCCCGATGCAAAAGATCTGTTGTGCCCAATGGCTCACGGAGCTGATGCGGGTGCAATACAACGACCCGACGGCAATCTGCGTGCCTTATGGGCTGGATCACGCGCTTTTCTCAGCGCCCCCACGCGGCAAGCAGAAGCGCCCGACAATCGGCATGATGTATGCCACCTCCCGCTTCAAGGGATGTGATGTGGGCATCGAGGCCGTTCGGATCGCATCGCGGAACATTCCCAATCTGACTTTCCGATGTTTCGGGCAGAAGCCCCCAACCACTGCTCTGCCCCTGCCCCCGGACGCCTTGTTTGAACTGCTGCCCACACAGGAGCGGATCGTCGAGATTTATTCCAGTTGCGATGCCTGGCTGATGCCCTCTCGCTGCGAAGGGTTTGGCATGCCCGTGCTGGAGGCGATGGGTTGTCGCACCCCCGTCATCGGAACCCCCACGGGAGTCATGCCCGAAGCCCTCTCCGAGGGAGGAGGCATCCTCGTCCCGCCGGATAACGTCCCTTCACTGGCTGTGGCCATCGAGAGAATCTGCCGCATGCTCGACGGCGAGTGGCGAGAGATGTCCGAAGCCGCTTATCGCACCGCCGGTCGGTACCAGTGGGAATCCAGCGTTCGGTTATTCGAGAACGCGTTGCATTTGGCGATGCAGCGAGGGGAGAGACAGGTTTCGACCGCGCCGTCGAGTTGACGGGCTGTCGGGTCGTGGGTTTCGGCGCATACCAATGCGCGTCCACGGGTTCGGTGAACCGGTTCACCGCACCGCCCCCTCAGGAAAAGTTGACGCTTTACCCGGTGGTCGGGTGTGATAGCGTCGATGCGATGGCCTCCCCTGCTTATTGTGCTTGGGTTGCTGATGTGCCCAATCCCTGCCACTGATGCATCCGTGTTGACCGGATTGGACGTGCTCCAGCGCGACCAGTTCCGTCCGCTGAAGGGCAGGCGTGTCGGGATCATCACCAATCACACCGGCGTCAACCGCAACGGAGAGCACATTGTCGAGCTGCTTCTGCGAGCGCCGGACGTCACGGTGGTGCGGCTGTTTGCTCCGGAGCATGGGTTGTACGGCCTGAAGGATGAGCACATTGATGACTCCATCGACGAGCGCAGCGGCCTGCCCGTGATCAGCCTGTATGGCAAGACGCGCACGCCCGCCCCCGAGCATCTGGCCGATCTCGATACGCTCGTTTTCGACATCCAGGATGTCGGTGCCCGCTACTACACCTACATCGCCACCATGGGCAACTGCATGAAAGCCGCGGCTGCGGGCAAGGTGAGATTTGTGGTGCTGGACCGGCCCAACCCGATCACCGGTCGAATTGTTGACGGCCCGAACCCCGACCCGGAGCACGTGGGCAAGTTCACCTGCTTCGGAGCGTTTCCGGTGTCGCACGGCATGACGATCGGCGAGCTGGCAATGCTGTTCAATGCCGAATATGGCATTCATTGCGACCTGAAGGTGATCCCCATGGAAGGCTGGAATCGATCCATGTGGTGGGAGGACACCGGGCTGAAGTGGATCAACCCCTCTCCGAACCTGCGATCCCCGACGCAGGCGCTGCTGTATCTGGCCATCGGGCTCATGGAAGCAACCAACGTCAGCGTCGGCCGGGGGACGGATGTGCCGTTTGAATGTTTCGGTGCTCCCTGGCTGGATGGTGAGCGCACCGCCGCCCGACTGAACCAATTTGCCCTTCCCGGCTTGAGGTTTGAGCGGTTTGATTTCACCCCGACCAACACGCCTCACAGGATTCACCGCGACGTCCCCTGCGGGGGCGTGCGGGTGATCGTTACCGACCGCAATGCCGTCCAACCCGTGCTTTCCGGCCTGGTGATGGCCTGGACGCTGGAGAATCTCTTCGGCGGGCAGTTCAACGATGAGAAGATGGACGCTTTGCTGATGAACCGGAACGTGTGGCGCCGGGTGAAGGCCATGCCCGATCCGACGGCCGCCGGCCAGCTCTGGAGCGAGGATGTCACCCGCTTTCGAAACCTTCGTGCCAGGTATCTGCTGTATCCGGAAGGAACATGAAAAAGACCCGCCGGCCTCATGGACCGGCGGGTCGGCGTTCTCTCCTCTCCGGAAGACCCCCCTGTCGCCTCAGTTCCCCCGACCGGATTGTCGCGTCTCGGGGGTGATGTCGGTTTTCCGCATGTTCTGCATGAGCGGAGCCGTGGGCGTCCCGACGTTCGGATTCGGGCCTGCTTCCAGACGAATCATCTCCGGGGACAGGCCGTGGCCTGCGAGGTAGACCAGCACGGCCTCACGGCGGGCTTCCAGATGTTCGTCGTCGCCGGTATCCAGGTAAACCGGGAGCGGACGGGTCTCGTCATCATCGCCGAGCATCAGCTTCAGCTTCTGCTCTCCCAGCGAGTTCAGTTTGCCACCGTGAAAATGTGCCGGATAGAGCGTGGCATCGGCCCTGGCGGCCGAGGCGGCCTGCTGCGCCCCCAGCTTGTGGATGGTGTAGCGATCCTCATCCGGGAAGAAGCAATCTTCGCCGCCGACGGTCTTGTAACACTCGCAGCCTGCCGCGAGGGCAACCGTGGCGACGGCCAGGAGCACGGATCGATTGGTGATCATGTCGGTCTCTCTTTCCTCAAATCGACGGTCACTCGTTCATCAACGACGATTTCATCAGACTGATGATGGTCGGACCCATCACGACTATGAACGTTGCCGGGAAGATGAACAGCACCAGCGGGAAGCTCATCTTCACCGACGCCTTGGAGGCCATTTCCTCAGCGGCGAGCTGGCGATTGGTGCGCAAGGTGTCGGCATGCACGCGCAGGGCCTGCGCAATGCTGGTTCCGAAGCGATCCGCCTGCACGAGCATGGCGGCCAGAGACTGCAAGGCCGGGTTGCCGGTCCTGATCCCCAGGTTCTTCAGCGCCTCGGTACGCGGCAGGCCGACGCGGGTCTCCATGTGAGCAATTCCCAGCTCGCGGCTGATCGCTGGATGGGCGATCACCAGTTCCTGGCCGACGCGCTGCATGGCCGCATCCACCGTCAGACCCGACTCCACGCACACCACCATCAGATCCAGCGCATCGGGCAGCCCCAGCGTCAGTTGCTTCTGATTGGACTTGATCCGCATCTTCAGCCAGATCGTGGGGGCCATGTAGCCCACCAGAGCAGCGGTCGGAAGCCAGAGCATCAGGTTGTCGGTGGCGTTGCCGGCGACGAAGCCCACGATCAGCCCGAGAAACAGCCCGATGAACTTGGCTCCCTTCATGAGAGCCACCGCCGAACTGGAATAAATCCCGGCGCGCCCGAACTGCCGCCGCAGGTAGGAAACCTGCTCCCGCTGCTTGGGCATGAAGGGCTGGGCCGCAGCCGTGCCGATGCGGGAAAGCATGCTGCTGACGGCCTGTCTGGCGCTGGTGGTCTTGACGGCCGATTGCTTATCCGGCGCGCTCTGCTTCATACGCTCCAGAATACGGTTGCTTTCCCCGCGGGAAAGCACCATGCTCACCAGCGCGTAACCCGCCAGCGCCGCGGCCGCCGCGAAAAGGAAGATGACGACGATCTGCTGATCCATAACCTGCCTCGTGCCGGTCACACCTCGACAGTCGTGATCTTTCGGATGGCAAACAAGCCCAGCATCTGCAAGGCGAATGCGGTTCCCAGCAGCATCATGCCGTCGGAGGTTTCCACCAGCACCTTGGCATACTCAGGGTTGATCGTGTACAGAATCACAAACAGTACCGCCGGGAATGCCGTCAGGATGTAGCCCGTGAACCGCCCCTCGGCCGTCTTCGCCTTCACCTGCTGCTGCAGGCGCGTCCGCTGGCGCATCATGCCGCTGATATTGCCGAGTACTTCGCTCAGGTCCCCGCCGGTCTGCCGCTGGATCAGCGTGGCAGTAACGAAGAACGCGAAGTCGCTGGAGTCAATCCGCGTGGCCATTTCCTTCAGGGCATCTTCCACCGAAACCCCCAGACTGTGCTGGTCGTAGGCACGACGGAATTCGTCCGCCAGTGGCGAGGGCAGTTCCGTCCCCATCATGGAAAGACCGGTCGAGAAGCTGTGCCCCGCCCGCAGAATCCGGCCGAGAAAATCCAGAGCCTCCGGAAGCTGCATTGCCAGGGTCTTCTGTCTCCGGTTCCGCTTGCCGGTGATCACCGCGATCGGCAGATACAACCCGATCACCATCGCCACCCCCGCAACCAGCAGCTTGCCGGTGAGCAGAAACACGATCGCAAAGGCCCCAAGCGATGTCGCGGCCATGATCTGCACGAAGCGCAGAAGGGACAGATCCGGAAACGACTGCAGCAGCACCCGGTGCAGGCCCTTGAAGATGCCGATCTGCAGGAGCCGCGCCTCCAGGCCCGTGGCCTGATCCTGAACGATCGACACAGCCTTCTGCGGATTCTCCTGACCGGAATGGCTCTGCCCCGCCAGGCGCCGCGCGAGCTTCCGCTTCGATGGATCGATCAGCGGCCCGATCACCTGCCAGATCGCGAAAACGACCAGGCCGACGGATCCGGCAACGAGGATGGGTAGCAGAATCGATTCCATGGTTGCGCGCTCCTGCACCTCACACGGCCTCGATGATCCTGCGCTGGAACAGATCCGGCGGAAGCGAGATTCCGCGGTGCTCGATGCGATCGGCGATCTTCGGGCGGATTCCGTGGCACAGGAAATGCCCGACCGCGTTGCCGTCGGCGTCTACCCCGGTCTGTTCGTAGCTGAACAGGTCGTGCATCTGGATCTGGTCGCCCTCCATGCCCGTGATTTCGCTGACGCGGGTCACCCGGCGTTTGCCACCGACCAGCCGGTTCGCCTGAATCACCAGATTCACGGCGCTGGAAATCATCTGACGCATCGCCCGCGTCGGAATGTCGTAGCCGGCCATCATGATCATCACCTCCAGGCGCTGCATCGCGTCGCGCGTGCTGTTGGCGTGGATGGTGGTCATCGAGCCATCGTGGCCGGTGTTCATGGCCTGCAGCATGTCAAGCGTCTCGGCCGCGCGGCACTCGCCGATGATGATGCGGTCCGGTCGCATGCGCAGGCAGTTTTTCACCAGGTCGCGCTGGGTGACCTCGCCCTTGCCTTCAATATTCGCCGGACGGGTTTCCAGCCGCACGACGTGGGGCTGCTGAAGCTGCAGCTCAGCGGCGTCCTCGATCGTGATCACACGCTCGTTGGCAGGAATGTAGCGGCTGAGGCAGTTCAGCAGCGTCGTTTTACCCGATCCGGTGCCTCCGGAAATGATGATGTTGCACCTGCACTGCACCGCCGCGGCGAGGAAGTCCATCACCGCCGGGGGAAACGCCCCCACGCGGATCAGGTCTTCCAGTTGCATGGGCTTGGCGCCGAAGCGACGGATGGACATCGCCGGCCCGTCCAGAGCCAGGGGGGGAATGATCGCGTTCACCCGGCTTCCGTCGGCAAGCCGGGCATCGCAATAGGGCTGGGTTTCGTCAATCCGCCGACCGACCGAGCCGACAATCCGGTCGATGATCTGTCGGAGGTGCGCGTTATCGCGGAAACGCACGTCGGAAAGCTCAATACGTCCGCGGCGCTCGACATAGACCCGATCGAAGCGGTTGACCATGATGTCGCTGATGGTCGGATCCTTCAGGATGGCCTCCAGGGGGCCGAGGCCGAAGGTCTCGTCCATCACCTCGTCCATGAGCCGTTCCTGCTCGGTGGAGTTGATGAGGCCTTTTTCGCTCTGGCACAGCTCGCGGATGAGGACGCGCACCTCGCTGCGCACTGTCTCTGGCGGGAGGCTGCGGAGGTTCTGCACATCCAGCCGCTCGACAAGCTGCTGATGGATTCGCACCTTCAACTGCTGGAAGTAGATCTGCCGCTCGGTCGGCGGGGGGGGAGCGACCATTCCCGCGTGCGAGGGGGGTACGATGGTCGGGCGGCCAGGAGGCGGCGTCGGTTTTACCGCCGCGGGGGTCGGGGCGGTGGGCGATGTGCCGTTTTTCTCAAGTTTTTCGAGGGCGAGCTGCTTGGCCGCATCGCTGAGGCCCTCGTAGCCCGGCGGAAGCGTCGGCGTCGAAGATTTGCTGAAGAGACCCATCGTCCGATCCCAACCCTTTCAGTGATGGCTCTGTGGCGAAATCAGGCCGCATTCCGCGCGGCCTGCTGGACAGGCCGCAAAGACTCCGCCAGCTCCATGAGACTCTGCGACATTTCGCTCCGTGGAGAACGCAGTACGACGGGTTCCCCGAAGTTGATTGCAGCGATTGCGTTCTTGAAGTCATTGGGAACCAGCCAGGAAATCTTCAGCCCCAGGGCGCGTTCGACTTCCTCCGGCTCGATGTCCCAGCCTTTCTTCACGTATCGATTGACAATGATCCGCATCTTGCTCGATTCGATGCCCATGCGGCGCAACGCCCCTACGAAACGCTCGGCATTGCGGCAGCTCGGAACATTCAACTGCATGATGATCAGGTTCAAATCGGAAGCCTGAATCGCCGTCGCATACAGCGGATCAATGCTCATCACCGAATCGAGCACGACAAAGTCGTACATTCTGCCCAACACGTTCAGCAGCCGCTGCAAACCCTGCTGACTGGCCCGCTGCGAATCTTCAGGCAGCTCCGGCCGGGCGAGGATCGCCAGGCCGCTGTTGCGGTGGATCGCCAGGGCATTATCCAGCAGTTGTTTGTCCACCTTGTCGGCCGAAGCCATGACGTCGGCGATGGTGTATCGGGGTCGGATGTCAAAGTAACTGGCGGCGCCGCCCCGGATCAGGTCCAGGTCTCCCAGAACCGTTCGCGCTCCGGATTTCGCGAGGGAGGCGGCGATGTTGCAGGCCACTGTGGTCGAACCGCACCCGCCGATCGTCGGAATCACATGAACGAACCGGGCCTTCTTGCCCATGCCGTGCTGACTCGCCAGCCGTTCAATGGCGGCGGCGAATTTCTGCTCCTGGATGGGCACGGGGACGAACTCCCGAACCCCCAGGTGCATGGCCTCCATGAGCAGGTTCGGGTCCAGCACCTGACTCATGACGAAGAAGCTGACGGCCGGATGCTGCCGTGGGAGGTTACCCAGCTTCCGGAGTGATTCCTGCGGTCCGGGGTCCAGGTTGACGATGACCAGTTGAGGCGCATCCACCCTTCCCAGGACCTGCGGGACCTGATCGAGGGAGGGAAGCTGCGCGATGACGTTCACACCAAATGCGCCAAGGAAACCGGCAAGCTCCTGCCGATTGGCGGCATCCGGATCGACGATGGCTGCATTGATCTGCACGTACATGGCTCTGCTCTCACTGCCGCTGCCCCCTGGCCAAGCATCGGATCGATCAGGGCCTTACTGAAGCGCCCCGTCGTGCGGGAGCGAACCCGTACTCGCCCCGGAATCGCGCCGGCAGCGCGTCCACCGGATTCCGCGCCTCCCGCTCCGGAGTGCCGAAATCACCCATCAGGAAGAACTCTGCCGAGTTCGGATGACGCCAGAACTCCCCCGGCACGACCGGCACCTCCGCCGGATTCATCGGCTCTACCAGGCTCGGAGTCACCAGCACCACCAGTTCCGTCTCTTCGCGCTGATAGCGCACACTGCGGAACAGCGCTCCGATCACCGGCAGATCCCCCAGCAGGGGCGTAGCGTTGCGGCTGGCCAGAACACTGTTGCGCATCAGCCCGCCGATGGCGAAGGTCTGGCCGTCGGTCATTTCCACCGTGGATTCAACCTTGCGCTTGAGAATGATCGGCACGTTGTTGTTTTCGATCACGATAGGCGAGCTGAAATCCAGGTCGCTCACCTCCGGCATCACCTTCAGCCGGATCTTGCCATTGCCCAGGACAACCGGGGTGACATTCAGGCGAACACCGAACTCGCGATATTCGATCGTGATGGTTGATCCCCCGCCGCTGCCGGTCTGCGGAACCGGAACCGGAAACTCGCCGCCGGCCAGCAGACTGGCTTCCTGCCCGCTGATGACCGTGACATTCGGTTCCGCCAGGATTCGGGCCAGGTTGTTGGCCTTCAGCGCGCTGATGGCGAAATCCAGGGCGAACGAATTGCAGGTAAAGCCGCCCACCAGCGTCGACAGGGCCGAATTCCCCGCCTTGGTGCCGGCGTTCGGCCCGGTGAAGGCGGCGTTGAAGTTGCCGTCGCTGAAGCTGGCGGCGAGGTTGATCCCCAGTTCCTGCGATGCCCGACGGGACATTTCCACGAACTTCACCTGCAGCATCACCTGCTGCCCACCGCTGATTTCCAGAAAATTGAGCACTTTCTCACTGAAGGGCGTGGCCATGGCGACGATCTGCTCAGCCACCTGAACACTGGGGGCCTTGCCGCGCAGGGCGATAGCCCCGTTGACGGCGTCGACCTCAACCGTGGCGTTGGGGAAGCTCTTGCGAATCTGCTCCCGAAGGGCATCCAGATCCATGCCAACGACCACGTCCACCGTCTCCGATTGATCGTGCTCGTTCCAGATGACCAGTTGCGTCGTGCCGGCCTTGCGGGCCGTCAGAAGCAGGGAGGTGGGTGATATCGTGTTGATATCGGCGACATCGGGCTGACCCACACTGATCCGCTTATACGGGGCGCGCGTGTTGATCACCGTGGTTCGGCCGACCCCCAGTTCCAGCTTGCGATCGTCCTCGAAATCGTCGGCAAGCACCAGGTGCGAGCGATCCGGCAGGACCGGAGACACCGTCCCTACCGGTTGCAGGGCATTGGCAGCGCGCGCGGTCGCGTAGGGGTCGGTTGCAACCGGCTCCGGCCGCTGCAATTCAGATTCGGGAATGACCGGCGGGCTGTCGGTGCCGCTGCTGAAAAATGACTTGATCTTGCCGAGGATGTCCCCCCGTGGCGATTCGAGCTGCCTCCGAAACGCTTCGTCGCCGGGACTGGCAGCGACAACCTGCGGGGTCGCGAGCGTCGCCTCAGCCGCGGCCGGCGTCGACTGAGCCGCCAAGGGTGACGTCGGGGCAGCATCCTGCAGGATCAGACCGGTTGAGACTGCCAGCAAACCGCCGCCGAGCACGGTGGTGCACAGGAGCCGGCGTCGTCGATCCCGCTGAGTGAGTTGAGCCTGGGTGAGGTAAGCCTTCATGGCGTCCGCCTTCCGATGTTGCTGATGGGTCCTGTTTCTGGCTGAAATCCCGCTGGAATGAGCCTGTTTTCACTTGCCCAATGGGGTGTGCTCCGTCTGCGTGATGGGTCCGTCGCGTCGCGGCGCGGGGTTTCTGCCGGCCGGTTGCGGCGGAAGGGTGAACTGCACCTCGGATTCGTTTCCGGCGCGGATGATCTTTACGCTCCAGGTTCTGGTGGCGCCAGCCGGATCGCCCGACGGCTCGAATTCCGGTGACGTGACAGACACCGGTGACGTGGCCTGCACCGGTGAAAGGGGAATCTCGATCGGGGAACGACCCAAGGAAGCGAACGGATCGCCCGAACGGGCTGTTTCCCCCGAAGCGAAGTCGGACAGGCTGACGGCCGCGGGTCGGTCGCGGCTGTCGTCGCGGACATTTCGGAGTACCAGCCGCGGGCGACCGGTTGAGGCAGCCAGTTCGATGGCCTGTGCCTCTTCCGGCGTGGCGATGAGCGTGACGCTGCGCATCGGCGGTTCCGGTTCGCCGTTGGGCTTGGCCAGGGTCATGCGCTGGCCGACCGCGGTGACTAGGATGTTCTGCACGATGGTGCGGGCGGTCATGTCGCCCTGCTTCTCGCCCTGCATCGTGGCGATCACGTCAACCCGGCAGCCCGGGGTGAGGAAGCCGCCGACACCGGAAAACTCATCCACCTGCAGCGTAATGGCGCGCATCCCCGGGGGAACCAGTGCCTGCAACCCTCCGACTGACCCCTTTGGGGCCAGAACGGCGTTGATGATGGGTTGTCCCTTGTAGATCGGGGCCTGCGGCACTCTGCCGTGCAGCTCTCCCGGATCCACGAAGCTGCCCTCCGGTGCCATTTCCGCCGAGACTTTGGCGGTGATGAGCATCGTGGGATCGATTTCCGTCCCTGGCATGATGTTGGTGCTGGCCACCACGACCGTGCGCAAGGTGCTCTCGTCTCCCGCCGTTGCCACGGGCCGGTTTGCCAGCATGTTGCGAGCCACCAGAGCGGCGGCAAGCCCGAGAATGGCGGCAAGCCCGAGAGGTGCGATGGTTTTTACGTTCATGTGGACTCTCCCGACGACAGCGTCGTCCGTGGGGAATTCGACCGTTGCAACTGGGAGGTTTAGGGCGGACCGGGACTTTTATGAGTTTTCCGGCCGCGGGGATGAGTCCGAGTTGAGTGAGCCAGCCGACACTATTTGAAGCGTGTGGATGTGTCCGATAACCACGCCGGCGAGTTCCCGGACCCGTCCTGCCGCACCTTCACAACGGCGTATCGTCGCTCGAAAGTCAAAAAAACGAAATCGGGGCAGGCACCCCGCGTTGCCTGCCCCTGGTGGTTCGAACCACTGGCGGTACGGACCTATCCCTCTTTCCGCATGACCGTCGAGCCGGTGATCGGCCTGCTGCTGCTCATGAAGAACAAAGGCTTGGGGCCAATCTGGCCCATGGTGGATTGCACTTGCACGGTAATGGCGGTGCCGGCC
>JAVQWE010000003.1:0-20538 GCA_033579175.1 Phycisphaerales bacterium
TTCCCCCCCTTCCCCACCAACCGCCCCTTTTCCCCCCCGCCCCCGCTTTCCACCCCCCCCCGGCGGGCCGGGGGGGGGGGGGGGCGACTCCTCGATCGGGCCGGGGTATCGCAGGCGCGTCCGGGTGGAGGGTCGCACCTCGCCGCAGGTCTCGGCGGGTGCTCTGGAAGCCCCGAAGTTCGCGCGCGTGGAGGTTCAGGTAACCTCGCCCCGAGGGCGATCGATCAGCCTCGAACGCTGGATGGCACATTACGTCCTGAATTGAGCTGAGAATGCGCAAATCGCGGGTCCAGATTCGCCTGCACCGCGGGTTCACCCTCGTCGAGCTTCTGGTAGGCCTGACGATCACGGCTGTCGTCATGGCGGCACTGATCTCCTTTTCGGCCGCGATCGGAACCGCCAGCCAATCCGCCGCCGAGGAAGAACAGGTTTCCGCGATGCTCAACGCGGCGACATCCACCCTGACCGCAACAACCCGTCGGGCGGTACTGGCCGGCGCATACCACGAGGGGTCGCTGGACAATTCGGCGGCTCAGCCGGCGGCAATTGTTCTGTGGCGTGCCGATCAGAACTTCGACGGCATCATCCAGCGATCCGAGCTTGAACTGCTCGGGCATGATCCGGCGACCCGGAAGGTCTTCCGGTATTCCCCCGGAAACCTCAAGGTCGACGACGAGATCAGCCTTGAGCTGTTCCACAACCCCTCGCTGATTGCCGACTGCAAAGCCAGGTTCAATCGCCAGCCGGTAATCAGCCGAGTGGCGGGGATGCGTTTGCGGGTGCATTCGCGGCCCGAGTCGCGTCCGGTGTTGGAAGTGACCTTGAAGCTTCGCGCCAGCCAGCGCGAGCGAATCCGCACGGTCACGCGAATGCTGGGAGGGCCGCCCGGCTCGGTCAGTGGAGGTGGAAAGTGACTGTTCCAGAGAGATCACCGTTCCGCAGGCAGCACCGGGGAGGGGCCATGGTGCTGGCGGTTATTCTCACTGCGGTCGCATCGATCCTGGCGGTTTCCGTGCTGTACGCGTCGGCCATGCGGGCGCAGATCAGCGCTAACGCGTTGCAGGCGGCACAAGCAGAATATCTTGCCGAGTCGGGCATGAACATCGCACTGCACTACCTGCAATTTCCCCGGCACTACACGGGAGCAATGCCCGACGGCTACTATCCGGGAGAGACGAATCTCTCGTTAGGTCCCGGCAGGAGCGTGTCCACACTCGTCCAATACGACGCGCCCCGCAAGAAATTTCTGGTGCGCGCCACGGGAAGAATCAACGGAAACGGACAAACCCTGGAGCGGGAGGTTCGCGCCGAAGTGCGCACGATACCAACCGGAGATCGATTCTATCTGCCGGTGATGCATGCGCTGGTGGCCAATGGCAACATCACGATTACAGACAAGATGACCGTGACCGCGACACCGCCGGCCGCTGCGGTGGCCACAAAGGGGCGGCTGGAGGTCGTCAGCGGAGGCAGGGTGCTCGGTTCTGCGATCACCGATGAACTCGTGCGTCTGGGGACCGGGGAGATCAGCGGGGAGATACTCAGTCATTTCAGGGCCAACGCAGCGCTCAAATCGCTTCTGAGCCTGGGAAGTTCTCTCGAAGGGAATCAGACGTTGTTGTCCCCTTCGTATGCCGCGCTCTTTCAGCCGCAGACTTCTCCAGTGCCTCTCCCCACGGACGTAAGCGAGCTTGTCCCCGCGCCCGGCCACATCGCCGATTTGCGGCAGTATCGGTTCCGTACGCTCTCCGGGTCCATCAGCACGCATACTGCCCAGAAGCTGTCGTCTTCGTCCTACAGCAACATGACTCTCAATCCGTCGGTGGCGAATCCCGCCGGAATCTTCTGGACAGACACAAACCTCTCGTTAAACAACGTCACCGTGAATGGCACGCTGATCGTCCGCGGGGGAGCCAATGTCACGTTTAAGGCCAATGGCGTAACCACCATCCGGCCGCGCAATGGCTTCCCCGCGCTGGTCGTCGAGGGGTCAATCATCCTGGAGAATGGCGCAGATGTGACCCTCGACGGGTTCACGTACGCTCAGAAGATTACCGCGCACCCGAGCGCATCAGGATCGCTCAAGGTGTGCGGGGCCTTGGCGCTGTACGACAAAAACCACCCGCTGGCGTCTGATAAGTTCATCGGCACAATCAACGTCCAATACGACGCCAGCAAGGCCCAGCTTGGAGGGTTTGGAATTGTGATCCCCGATACGGATGTTAGAGCATTGAAGGTGCTCTCGTGGACCGGACCATGAGAACTCTCTTTACAGGAGCATCCATGAAATCGTCTCGTTGGCTGGGGGTGATTGTCGTCCTGCAGGGGTTGATTCTGCTGGGGCAGTGGACTGGCGGTCCGAGAATCTCGACCGTGCACGCGCAAGTGACCGACCCCGGTGCGCAACGCCTGGCCATTGTCGAAGAGCTGCGCAAAACCAACTCCAGGCTGGATCGCATCATCGATTTACTGGAATCAGGCAAGCTTCAGGTCTCGGTTCCCTTGCCCGATGAGAAGAAGGAGCCGCGGCGATAGTCCGCCGTGAGAGAGGACCGAGCTGCGCCGGCAGCCGCAGTGGCCAATCGGCCGACGGGGGCTGCGGCGCGACGCCGCAAGAGCGTGCCATGCCAACTCCGCGACGCCATGTCCGCGCCGGGTTCACTCTGGTCGAGATCCTTGTCGTGGTGGTGATTCTCGGCCTGGTGTCGGCCGTCATCATTCCCCAGATCGGATCGCGTGACGACCTGCGCTGCGCCGCGGCGGCGCGGGTGGTCATGTCGGACCTGATTTATGCCCAGAACCTCGCCATTACGCAGCAGCAGAAGCGTTTTGTGCGTTTTGGCACGAACCAGTACGGCATCTACACCAGCGCGACGGCCGCCACCCCCATCACCCATCCGGTGAACAAGACTCCCTACCTGATGACGTTCGGCGCCTCCGGCTCCGCCGGACTCCGAAACGCCGCGATCGAATCACGATCCTTTGATGGTTCGCCAACGCTGGTATTCGATGAACTGGGAGCACCGCACAAATATGACGCCCTGACCGGCACCACCACGCCGCTCAGCACTGCCGGGCAGGTGGTGCTGGTGAGCGGTCGATACCGGCTGAAGATTCTGATCGAGCCGTTCACGGGGGAAGTCTCGGTGGTACAGGAATGACCGATGATCCGACTGAGCCGAACGCAGGTCTTGCCGATCGGAATCGACATCGGAGCTGACAGCATCAAGATGCTTCAGCTCCGGGTTGTCGGAGATTCCCTGGAGGTGGCCTGCGCCGCGCGCATCGCGACCCCGCCTGCTTCGTCGAGTGATCCGCAGTCCCGCACGGTTGCAGCGATCGAAGCGGTTCGCCGGGCTCTGGAAGAGAACGAGTTTCGCGGACGGTCGGCAATCGTCGCGCTGCCCCGGGAGATGGTTCACCTGAAGAATCTGCGGCTGCCACCCATGCCGCCGGCGGAAACCGCCGCCGCCCTCGAATTCGAGGCGCGCAGCCTCTTTCCGTTTGAGATCGAGCAGTCGACGCTGTGCCATATCATCGCCGGGGAAGTCCGGCAGGGCGCAGATCTGAAGCAGGAACTGATCGTCCTTGCTGCGCGCAAATCAGAAATCGAGCAGTATGTCGAGCAACTGCATGACGGCGGCCTTGTGCTTGAGTCGATCGACTATGAACCCTGTGCCGCGTATCGCAGTATCGAGCGATTCATGCGGCGGAAGGAAGACGAACTGGATGTTCATGTGCTGGTGGACGTGGGCCTGCGCCGCACCCAGGTGACAATCGGTCGCGGGCGCGAGATCAGCATGATCAAGCCCATCGAGATTGGGGGTCAGCACCTGCGCGATGCTGTCGCCCGGAAGCTGGGTATCACCGCCGAAGAGGCGGTGGGTCTGCGACGTCGCATCGCGGAAAGTGCCCTGCAACAGCCCGATGGAGATTCCGATCCTGTCCGACATGCGGTGTATGATGTCACACGGGCCATCCTCGAGGAGCTGGCGCGCGAGGTATCATTGTGTCTGCGATATTACTCGGTGACATTCCGCGGCGCGCGACCGGCGAAGGTGCGCGTGATCGGCGGCGAAGGCGCCGATCCGCAGATCCTGCGCATCCTGAACGCCGCTTTGTCGATTCCCGTGGAAACCGGCAAGGCCCTGCAGAACGTGGAATGTCACAGGATGCGGCCGGCGCTTCGTCAGGGGCCGATGTGCGAGTGGGCCGTCGCCATGGGCCTGAGTCTGAAGGGGACCGACCGCTATTTCGCCGGGCGGGTTGGTCGTGCGCGGGGCGAGGCGCCCCCGGCGTTGGTGTCGGAGGGGGCCGCGGAGTCACGGGCGCCGGCATTGGCCGCACGATCGCTGGGGATCTCCAGCGGGGGGGAGGTGGCCTGTGCGTGAACTGGAATTTCTTCCCGAGTGGTATCCGATCCTGCGCCGGCGGCGGGGACTGGCCGTCACCCAGGCTTGGGTAACCGCCGTCCTGATGGCGGCCTTGTGCCTGGTGGGGGTGGCTGAACATCGTCGGGTGATGGCCTACGAGGCCACCAGCACGGAACTCACGGCGGAAATGAACCGCACGCGGGCACAGCTTCGAATGCTGGACGAACAGCTTGAGCTGAAGAAACAGCTCGAGCAGCAGAGCCTGATCCTTTCCAAGGTCGGTCTGCAGGTGGACATCTCGCGTCTGCTGGGTGAAATCGCGCACCTGATGAGCCGGGAAACCTTCCTGCTGGAGTTCCGCGCCGAGACCGAAGAGACGGTGCGACCGTCCGAAAAGAACGGGGCAAATAACTCTCGAAGCCGCGCGGACACGAGGTCCGGCAACGCGGCGGAGGATGCTCCCTGCGATCGAAAGCTGCGGGTGAAGCTGGTCTGTGTTGCCCCCAGCGACGTGGATGTGGCCAACTTTCTTGCCGGACTGACCAATAAACCCTTCCTGGAACAGGTGGCAATGACGTATGCGAAGGACCGGACCCAATCCGGACGCGTCATGCGGGAGTTTGAGATCACATTCCAGGTCAACCTCAACACCCCTTCGGCCGAATAAACCGAAGGCATGCCGAGTCGTCTGAAGGACAGAACCCACCTGTACGCCAGAATCCAGCGGTGGCTGTTCGCCGGCCTGGTTGTCTTTGCCTTCGGGTTTTATCTGCTGGTCTTTTATCCCACACACCGGCGGGCTGAGGAGCTTCAGGCCGCGGTGGAGCGGCAGCGCCAGGATCTGGAGCTGGCACGGGAGCGCTCCAAGGACCTTCCGCGCATCGCCGCAGAGAACGAGGCACTGACGCTACGCCTCTCACAGAGCAAACGGGTGCCCCGGCAATCGGAGTGGGCGGAGTTTGTAAGGGATCTGACGCGGCTGGGCAATCAGGAGTCGTTGCGGAAATTCGCCTACAAGTACGGGCTGGCCAGACACATCGGCGAATTCGCGCAATTCCCGGTGATCGTAAGCTTCGAAGGCGATGCGATGAACGTCTACGCGTTCCTGCGGCAGATCGAGGATCTGCCACGACTGACCCGCCTGCGGAGCATCTTGCTGAAGTCCCTTGAGGAAAGCCCGGGACAGGTACGCGCGGAAATGGCCCTGAACACCTATTTTTCCACCGAGCCATAGGCAGGTCGGCCATGTCGGAAAGCACCTTGACAGCGATCTACCGGCGGGCACAGGCGATGATCCGGCAGGATCCTCGCAAGGCCGGAATACTGGCCGCTCTGCTGCTGGTGCTGGGTTTCATGCTGGCGCGACATGTGCTGTCTGGTGCGCCCGTGCAGGTGGCGCATGCCACGCATGGGAGTCTGCGGGTGGAAGATCCGCTGAACGATGCGCTCAAAGGGAAGCCGCCATCCTCCGCTACCGGGCCGGTCGTGGCGTGGCTGGAACAGCCCCCGCGGGCGTTGGACCGGAATCTGTTTGCCATCAGATTTGATTTATTCCCCCCAGAGGTTGCAGGTTCCGCCTCCGGCCCCGAGGTTCGCGGATTCTGGGATGAGATTGCAAAGTCGCTGACAGATCAGGTCGATCAGGAGCAAAAGAGACGGGAATCGCTGCTTCACCTTCAGCAGCAAGCCAGCCGCCTGGAGGTGGCCAGCGTCATGATGAGCGCGACACCAAAAGCGATCATCAATGACAAGCTTGTGGGAGAGGGAGACGTCGTCGCCGATTTCCGCGTCCTCAAGATCGAGGCGCGGCGGATCATCGTCGAGCGAGAGGGCATCCGGCTCGAGATCCAGATGAAGTGACGACGATGCCCCGGAAACCGACGAAGTTGCTGTCGTAGAGAGGTCTCTCCCATGAGCAAGCGTTTCAAGGCCGCGGGGGTTCTTTTTCTGGCCGCATCATCCGTTTATGCACTTGGGGCACTGGCGGCAAAGCCGCAAAGTTCGGTAAGTTCGCCTCCCCTAGCTGACCTTGCGACGACCGAGCCGGTCGCGCCGGCCGCAGACCCCATCGCCGCTGCGCCCGCGGCGGCTACCAACGTGAAAGTGCTGGACCCGGAAGAGGATCCGTTTGCTCCGGCGCCAAACTCACCACCCGCCCCGGAGCCCCCGGCCAGTGAAGGCCAGAGCGTCACCGCCGACAGCGTGCTGGTCAGCGACGAAGGCACGGTGGAAATCCACGTCAATGACGCGCAGCTCGTGGAAGTCCTTCGGATGCTGTCGATCCAGTCCCGCAAGAACATCATCGCCAGCAAGGACGTCGGCGGGAAAATCACCGCCAATCTGTACGGCGTCACCGTCCGCGAAGCGCTGGACGCGATTCTCCATGCCAATGGGTTTGCCTACCGGGAGAAAGGCAACTTCATCTACGTCTACACCGCCAAGGAAATTGCGGAGATGGAGAAGGCCGAGCGGGTGACGCAAACCGAGATTTTCCGGCTTTTTTACACGCCGGCGGCCAATGCTGCGAACCTGATCAAGCCCGTCCTCAGTGAAGCCGGGCAGGTCTCGCTCAGCACCCCCGCGCAGGCGGGCATCGAGTCGGGAACGGGCCAGACCGGCGGCAACGCGCACGCCATCGAGGATCTGCTGGTCGTAACCGACTACCCGGAGAATCTTGAGAAAGTTCGGAAAGTTCTGAAAGAAGTGGATCGACGCCCGCAGCAGATCATGATCGAGGCGACCATCCTGCGCGCAGCGCTGAGCGAGGATAATGCCCTGGGGATCGACTTTAACGTGTTGGCGGGGGTCAACTTCCAGAGCGTGGTCACGAATGCTCTTGGGCAGGTCACCGGGGGGAAGTTGCCGGAGAACGCCAGTCCCCAGGCCAGCAGCATCGGTACAGGGAACAGCTTTACCAGTGGCATCAGCGGCGGGTTCAAGGTGGGGGTGGTCTGTGACTCAATCTCCGTATTCCTGGCCGCGCTGGAAGGAGTCACGGATACGACGGTGCTGGCGAATCCGAAGGTGCTTGCCCTCAACAAACAGAAAGGTGAGGTTATCGTCGGCCGGAAAGACGGCTATCTCACCACCACTTCCACCGAGACAAGCACCATTCAGACCGTCGAGTTCCTCGACACCGGCACCCGCCTGATTTTCCGTCCCTTTATCGCCGAGGATGGATACGTCCGCATGGAAATCCACCCGGAGGATTCGTCGGGTGGACTCACCGCCGACAACCTGCCCTTCAAGATCACCACGGAGGTAACCAGCAATGTAATGGTGCGGGACGGCCATACGATCGTGATCGGCGGGCTGTTCCGTGAGGCGTCCGATTCCAGCCGCAGCCAGGTGCCCGGGGTCGGCAATCTGCCTCTGGCCGGCCTTCTGTTCCGCAACCAGCGGGATCGCACAGTTCGCGAGGAGATCATCATTCTGCTGACCCCGCACATCATCAAGGACGATCAGGCATTCGCAGATGCCTCTTCCAGGGAGTTGGCGGAACTGGATCAGTTGCGCGTCGGCGTCCGCCGCGGAATGATGCCCTGGGGACGCGAGCGGCTGGCAGAGTCCTATTACGAACGCGCAGTTGAGGAACTGAACAAACCCGCTCCCGACCGTGAAAAGGCGCTGTTCTTCCTCGACGGTGCGACGAATCTCAATCCGAAGTTCCGCGAAGCGATCCTGCTCAAGCAGGAGGTTACCGGGCGGCAGCTTGCGGCGGTGGATAACAGCTCGATCCGCTCTTTCGTGAGCCGACGCATTCTTGCCGAGCGCGATCTCCCTCGCCCCACGACACTGCCTGCGAGCGTTCCCATTACCGTGACGCCTCGGGAAAACTCTTCGCACAAACAACCGATCCCGGCGGCGGTCATGCCCACCCGGCAGGAGCCGAGCACCCAGCCGGCCACCCGGCCGACCATGCTGCAAGTCGACGCAAACCCGACGGAGGAAAGCCATGTGGGCGCTGAGCAGCCGTCCGCGAGGCTGGATTGGGAGTCCTGGCTGGAGTCGGCGACCAGCGCGGCAAAGGGCGCGGCCAGCACGTCGGACCCGCAGACGCCAGCCGGTCGGGCCGCGGCTACACCGGTCGCCGCCGGTCCTGCCACGCGCCCCGCAACCCGGCCGACCATCGTGGAACTGCCGTCGGAGGAACTGCCCGGCCTGGTAACGGAACTGCCGCCGGAGCCTGCGTCATCCAACCCCCGAAGTGAGCCGAACGACCGCTAACCCCGGCCGGGGGTGGCGGCGTGATTGAGTCATGACCCAATTCCGGGAGTCGTCCATGCGTCGTGTCTTGCTCCTGTCAACCGTCGTGGCTGTGTTTCTGGCGGGATGTTCGTCCGGCAACGCCAGGAAGCAGCCCACCCCGAAGGAACGAGCGGTTCAGCAGTGGAACCATGCCCGATCCAGCGTGATGCTGGGGCTTGCGCAGGATCAGTACAAGACCGGCAACTTCAACAAGGCCCGCCAGACCGTCAACGAGGCGCTGAAGAACACGCCCGACAACGCCGAGCTGTGGATTCTGTCGGCAAAACTGAATATCGAGCAGGGCCGGCTCGAGGTCGCCGCCGACGAGTTGCGGAGGTCGCTCGAGCTTGCCCCGGAGAAACCGGAGGCTCATTACCTGCTCGGTGTGATTCACCAGCGATGGCAGAAGCTGCCGGCGGCGCTGGCGGAATACGAGGCTGCCAGCGACAAGGCGCCCGGTGAACTGGCGTATGTGCTCGCCCGGGCGGAGATGCTGGTTGCGATGGATCGCGCCGGCGAAGCGCTGACTTTTCTGAACGGTCGGCTGCCGTATTTTGAGAACAATCCGGTCATCCGTGACGCGATCGGGCAGTTGCTCATGCAGCAACGCCGATACGCCGAGGCGGCAGAGAGCTTCCGCCAGGCTTCGTTGCTGGCGACCGACGATCTCGGCCTGAAACAGAAGCTCGCCAGAGCCCTGCTGTTCAGCAATCGCCATCGTGAGTCGGCGGAGCTTCTGCAGAGGATCCTGCGGGACGAGCGGGCGGCGGATCGTGCCGATCTGTATGCGATGCTCGGTGAGGCATGCCTGGGGGCCGATCGTCCGGCTGAGGCGCGCAGCGCCTTTGAGACGGCCACGCAGTTGAATGAATCGAGCGTGCCGGCGTGGCAGGGAATCGCCAAAGTCGCGTTGAACATCAACGACATGCGACGCGCCGAGATCGCAATTCGCCGAGCCATCGCGATTGACCCGGCCGATCCGCAATCCTACCTGCTGCTGGGGTATCTGCGGCTTCGTCAGGGACGTCCCGCCGACGCGAAAACCGCCTTCAGCAAGGCATCGGCCCTGGATCAGTCCGATGCCGTCGCATTATGCATGACCGGCTACGCGCTGGAACAGCTCGGAGAGCATGATCAGGCCGTGGCGCTCTACGCCAAGGCGCTCAGACTCAAGCCCGGCGACGAGCTGGCAACCAAGCTGATGGCGCAAGTGGGGATGAACGACTAGCTGTCTTCCGAAGGGGAAAATGGTCCGATATTCCTGTGGCGGCGCCACCGATGTCCCCTGACCACAGGCGCATGAAGGCTCCGCGTCGGCGGTGCCGAGTCCTGCCATCCTGCTGCGCGTGACAGACCCCGCTTCCTAAGTCTCCCGGGCGGACTGCCGATGTTGACGCAAGGAGCCGTCGTGACGCGTTTGCGCAGTCTTCCTATTTTCATTATCTGCTTGGTGGCCGGAGGGCTGGCGGTGCTGGCGTCGGTGGCGGGGGTTCTCTATCGGACCCGCCCGGATGCTTATGTCCTGACGGTGACCAGTGCGGTGCTGTTCATTCTCGCCGCCGCGGCTGGAGTCATGGCGGGAACCGTCTTGAGGACCAACTGCCGCAAGATGGCCGTGCAGCTGTGCCGGCAGATTTCCGAAGGCCATCTGAGCAAATTCAGCCTGAATCACGTGGAACTGCGTCCGCTGGTTGGTGCCATCAACGACCTGGTCGATTTCACAAATCAGCAACTGGAGGCATCAAAGCTCAAGCTGAAAGAGCTGGAAATTCAGTTGAAGGTCGCGAACGCGGAGCGTCAGCGGGCGCAGGCAATCATCAAGAGCATTTCGGACGCGGTTCTCGTAACGGACCGCTTTGACGACCTTGTGCTGGCCAACGAGTCGGCCGCCAGAGCCCTGGACTTCAAGGTGCAGAGCCCGGACCGGCTTCCGGTGGACAAGGTGCTGTCGGACGCAAAGGTGATCGAGCTGATCCGCGAGATGCGTCAGAGCAGGAGCGTAAACAGCCGCCGGGTGATTGAACACACGATCCGCCAGGGCAACGCCGAGCGCACTTACAAAGTCACGCTTTCATGCGTTTCCGACGAGCAGGGTGAAACCGGCGAGCGCGAGCCGGCCGGCGTGGTGTGCGTCCTGCACGACATGACGCGGGAAAAGGAAATCGCGGCGATGAAGAATGACTTCGTTTCGCACGTCAGTCATGAACTTCGCACGCCGCTGGCAAGCATCCGCGCGTATGTGGAAATGCTGGTTGACGGCGAAGCAACGGACGAAAAAACCCGTCGGGAATTCTACGAAATCATACAGGCGGAAGCCAACCGGCTCGGCAGGCTGATTGACAACATTCTGAACATCAGCCGCATCGAATCAGGCCTTGTGAAAGTCAATCGCCGGCCGCTGAGCCTCAGTGTCGTGATGAAAGAGGCCATCGAGGTCATCGCACCTCAGGCGCGGATGAAGGGCATTGAGATCGAGGAACGGGTTCCGCCAGCGTTTTACGAAACTCTCGCCGACAAAGACATGATTTATCAGGCAATCCTGAATCTCCTGAGCAACAGCATCAAGTACACGCCGGAGGGGGGCAAACTGACGGTGGAAACGATCGTCAACGAAGCCGATCGGAAGGTGACAGCGCGGATCACGGACACTGGCGTGGGGATTCCGGCCCAGGACCTGCCGTACGTCTTCGAGAAGTTCTACCGCGTAGAGGCCAACAGCAAGATGGCCAAGGGAACGGGTCTGGGGTTATCGCTGGTCAAGCACATCATCGAGAACGTGCATCATGGCAGGGTGTTTGTCACCAGCGAAGTGGGTAAGGGAAGCACGTTTGGTTTCGAACTGGACCTGATTTGAAGGGGTGACACATGAGCGTGAAAACAATTCTGGTTGCCGATGACGAATCGCACATCCTGAATGTCGTGTCGCTGAAGCTGCGCAACGCCGGATTCCGCGTGCTTACCGCGCGCGACGGTCAGGAGGCCCTGGAAATTGCCACCAATGAACGGCCCGACCTGCTGATCACGGACTACCACATGCCGCAGCTCACGGGAATCGAGCTGTGCCGGAAGCTGAGGGAGTCGAGCCAGACCGCCTCAATCCCGGCGATCATGCTCACGGCCCGGGGTTATAACCTCGAGACCGACTCGGAAGAATCCGGCATCCGTCAACTCATCAGCAAGCCCTTCAGTCCCCGGCAGTTGCTGTCGGCGGTTCATGAGGTGCTGGGAATCGCGGCTTGACGCGGTCAGTGCCCTGGAGATCGTATTTTGACTCAGCCACTGTCAATTTCTGCTGCAGGGAGCGTCGGTGTCCCGGCCCCGGTGCTGGAGAACCTCGCGGCGAGGATGCGTCAGTGCGGGTTGTTTCTCACCTTATTGCGCTCGGATGGCTCTCTGGCCTACCATGACCCCTCGACCGAGCCGTTCTTCCTGAAGTTTGTTCTTCCTGCGATGCAGGGAGATCCGGGATCCCGACCGCCGCTTGCGGAGCCGGCCGCCGCGATGAACCCGGCCTCGCCGATTGCTCTGTGGAGCATGATTCCGGGGGTGATCATCGCCGCGGTTCCGCATGTCGAGCGCCGGGCCATCCGGGGGATCTTCGCCATCGCTGCGAAGGCGCACACCTTCCGGCAGAATGACGAACTGCTGCGGTTCTGCGAGCGGGCAGGGGTGGACAGCACCTGGCTCCAGCATCAGGCCGACGTCGTGCCCAGCTACGGGGAAGAGAGCCTCCAGCGACAGGCCCGGCTGTTTCTGGGGATGGTGCGCGACCAGTTGCGCCTGGCCAGCCTCGAGCAGGAACTGGAAATGCTCTCGGCGCAGCTGGCCAACAGTTACGAAGAATTAAGCCTGATCTACCAGCTCTCCGGCGGCATGAAGGTCAATCGGTCGGCCGGCGACTTCTTCCGCCAAGCCTGCCTCGATGTCATGCAGGTGATGGACATCCGGGCAATGGGGGTGGTTCTGCGGGGCGATGGCGGCCTCGACCAGCCGCCGGCGGTCTACGGCTCCATCGATCTGCCGCGGAGCACGCTCGAACGGCTGGCGGATCATCTGCTTGAGTTCTTCTCCCATCGGCCCGGGCCATTGCAGGTGAACCAGATTGAGAAAGATCGGCACCTTTCCTTCCTGAGCGCGCATGCGCGGCAGTTGCTGGCAGTTCCGCTGGTGCGGGGGCAGCAGGTTCTGGGGTGCCTTTTTGCTCTGGACAAAAACCACGATGAGTTCAACAGCGTAGACAGCAAGCTGCTGACCAGCATCAGCAACGAATCAGCGGTGTATCTTGAAAACGCCATGCTGTTCGAGGACGTGCACGGCCTGATGATGGGCCTCCTGCACAGCCTCACTTCCGCCGTGGACGCGAAGGACGCCTACACGTGCGGTCACAGCGAGCGCGTGGCGCTGCTCAGCCGTCAGCTTGCTCTGGCAGCGGGGCTTCCTGAACCAGAAGCCGATCGGGTGTACATGGCGGGCCTGTTGCACGATGTGGGCAAGATCGGGGTTCCCGAGGCTGTACTGCAGAAGGCCGGGCGGCTCACTCCCGAAGAGTTCGACCAGATCAAGAAGCATCCGGAGATCGGCGCACGAATCCTGCGCGACATCCGACAGATTGAGGACATCATTCCGGGTGTTCTGCATCACCATGAGCGATATGACGGCAAGGGCTATCCCGCCGGGCTGGCCGGTGAGGACATTCCGCGTATGGGTCGGATCATCTGCCTGGCGGATTGCTTCGACGCCATGACATCCAGCCGGACCTACCGCAAGGCTCTGCCCCTGGAAGTGGCCATGACCGAGATTCACCGCTGCGCCGGGACTCAATTCGATCCGCGGCTGGCGGATGCGTTCCTGAAGCTCAGCACCGCCGAGTTGCGCGACATGTTGAAGAATCATTCAGTCGCGGCACGGACTTTGCTTGACCTTCAGCAGTCGATCCGAAGCGCCGCTTGAGAAACCGCCATGCCGATCAAGTGTGATGAATATAACCGCGTGTGCGTGATGGCCCCGGCCGGCGATCTGTCGGGAGACGAAGCCGCCGAGCTGCAGAAGCTGGTCGAGGAGACGATCGAGCGGCGGCAGATCGTCGATTTCGTCATCGATTTCGAGAAGTGCCGCTTCATCGACAGCAAGGGGCTTTCCACGCTGTTGTGGGCCAAGCGAAGGTGCGAGGATCTGTTCGGACAGTTCAAACTGGTGAATCTCGACGAGAACTGCCGCAAGATTCTGGAAATCACGCGACTGGGCCAGCGGTTTGAATGCCACGAACACCTGGAGGGGGCTTTGAAAACCATGGGCTGATGGCATGCCCGATGGAGACCGGTTGAGAAAACCCGCCGGTTTCCGTGAGTGCCGACCCGAGTCATGATCGTCACTGCAACCCGCAAACCTCTGGGCCAACTGCTGCTGGACGGCGGCTTCGTCACCGCCGAGCAGCTGAACCGCGCGCTGGAAGAGCAGCAACGCTGCAACAACCAGAAGCTGCTGGGTGAAGTCCTCGTGGAGCTGGGGTTCTGCACCGACGACCAGATTACCGAAGCTCTGGCGATCGCGTATGGTGTGCCGTACGCCCGCGTCAGCCCGAAGATCGCAGATCCGGAAGTGATTGCGATCCTGCCCAAGGAGTTTCTGGAGAAGCATCAGGTCCTGCCGCTGTTTCTCGTGGACGGCGTTCTGACCGTGGCGGTGAGCGAACCGGCCAACGTCTTCCTGCTGGAAGAGCTGGAGCGGCTCAGCGGCTACACCGTCCAGCTTGTGGCGGCGACAGCGCGCGACATCCGAAGCACCCTGCAGACCTATCTGCCCAACGACAAGGTCTTTGTCATCGATGAGATCATGGACGACGTGAAGTCGGAAGACTTCGCGCTCATCGAGCAGAAGATCGAGGATATCACGAACCTCGAAAAGGCCGCGGGCGACTCGCCCGTCGTGAAGTTCGTGAATTACGCCATCTACAATGCCGTCCGGGACGGGGCCAGTGACATCCACATTGAACCGGGCGAAGGAACCCTGCGCGTCCGCTACCGGATCGACGGCCGGCTGGTGGAAAAACTCCGCCCTCCGCCGATGATGGCCGCGGCCATTGCCTCGCGGATCAAGATCATGGCAGGGCTGGATATCTCCGAGCGTCGTCTGCCGCAGGACGGCGGCATTCACGTGATGATGGACAAGCGTCCGGTCGATCTGCGTGTCAGCACCATGCCCGGCCGCCACGGCGAGAAGGTGGTGGTGCGGATCATCGACAACGATAAGGCCTCGGTAAACCTCGAGAAGCTCGGCTTTGGGGTCGAGATGCTCAAGGAGTGGCGCCGACTCATCAACCTGCCCCACGGAATCCTGCTGGTCACCGGTCCCACCGGAAGCGGCAAGACCACCACGCTCTACGCCGTCCTGAAAGAGCTGAATAACGATGAAGTGAACATCTGCACCATCGAGGATCCCGTCGAGTACAACCTGGCGGGAGTGAACCAGTTCCAGGTGAATGAAAAGGCCGGGTTCACCTTCGCTTCGGCATTGCGCTCCTTGCTGCGGCAGGATCCGGACATTGTGATGGTGGGGGAGATTCGCGACGGGGAAACGGCGCGCCTTGCGACTCAGGCGGCGCTGACCGGGCATCTGGTGCTTTCCACCCTGCACACCAACGATGCGGTTGGGGCCGTGACGCGGCTGATCAATCTCGGCATCGAAAGCTATCTGGTCGCCGCCACAGTCACCGGCGTGCTGGCGCAACGCCTGGTACGCAAGCTGTGTCAACAATGCAAACAGGCCTACGACCCGTCTCCCAGCGAGCTGCGGGTGCTGGAGCGAACCGTCGGCGTCGTCGAAAAGCTGTACAAGCCGCGCGGATGTGCCGCGTGCCGCAACCTCGGCTTCTCCGGGCGGATCGGAATCTACGAACTGTTTGTGCCCTCGGAGGAAAGCAACGAGCTGATTGCCTCCGGCGGCACCCATAACGGCATCAAGGCCCTGGCTCATGCCGCGGGGATGAAGAGCCTGCGCGATGATGGGCTGGAAAAAGTACGCGCCGGCATCACCACGTTCGAAGAGGTCTACCGGGCAACCGCCTGAGCCTGCCCGTCGGCCGGCCTGGTTCTGAGGCGATCATGATGCAGAGCTTCATTTTCTCAGCTCGGGATGAGTCGGGAAACCCGGTGAATGGAACTCTCTCAGCCGTGGACATCGCCGAAGCCACCCGGCTGCTCCGCGCCGACGGCAAGTACCCGATTTCGATCCGGCCGGCCGGATCGCAGTCGGCGGCGGACACGCGCCGCAGCGGGGGTATTCGTATCCGGCGGCGGGAGCTGATTCAGTTTTCCACACAGCTTTCGATCATGCTCGAGACGGGCGTAACCCTCACCGACGCCCTCGATTGCATCGCCCGACAGGCCAGGCTGCCCAGATACAAGGCACTGGCCGAGGATCTGAGCCTGCAGGTGCGCGGAGGGGTCGATTTCTCTGCCGCCATCAGCAAGCACCCCCGCACATTTCCACGGTTGTATATTTCGCTGGTCCGCGCTGCCGAGCGCAGCGGCATGATGTCGAAGATGCTGTTGCGGGCCACTTCCTACCTGCGCGACGAAGAGGACACCATCCGCCGGGTCAAGGGGGCCCTGACCTATCCGGCGATCATGCTCGGCTTCGCGCTGTTGACCACCGGGTTTCTGCTGGCGTTCGTGCTGCCGAGGTTCTCGGCGATCTATGCCAACAAGGGGGCGGCGCTGCCGGTGCCGACTCGCCTGCTGATGGCCGCCAGCGACCTGCTGGTCATGCACTGGTTGCCTCTGCTGTTGGGATCGGGGCTGTTGGTGGGCGTTGGCGTTTTCTACTTCCGCAGTCCCGGCGGCCGGCGGCTGTGGCACGCGGTGCAACTGAAGTTACCACTTCTCGGCGAGATGTATCGCACGCTGCACCTTGCCCGCGGATTGCGCATGATGGGCACGCTGGGTGCCTCCGGCGTGCATCTGCTGCATTGTGTCGAAAACGCCATCGAGGCCACCACCAACACCGAGTTCCAGGAGCTGTGGAGGCACGTGAGCCAGAGAATCCGGCAGGGCAAGCCCATGAGCGAGCAACTGGGCCAGTCGCAACTTGTCCCCCCCGACGTGGCGCAGATGCTGCACAGCGGCGAAACCAGCGGAAAGCTGGCGGCCGTCATGGAGCAGGTCGCGTCCTACTCGGAATCGGAGCTGAAGGAACGAATCGCCGAGCTGACCCGCTACATCGAACCGGCCATGATCGTGATCATGGGGTTGATCATCGGCGGTGTCGCGCTGGCTTTGATGCTGCCGGTGTTCACCATCGGAAAAGTCGTCGCTTCCTGAGCTTCCCTACAGCAGCGCCCGCAGCTTCTGCACGCACCGGCGCAGTGCGGGCACCGGGTTTTCCACATCCGCTTCATACTCAATCACCAGCGGTCCGGTAAACCCGCTGGTTCGCAGCAGGTTCATCATCCGGGGCAGATCCAGATTTCCCTCGCCGATGACCACATCCTGCGGCTTGCCAGAGCGGTCGAACACAAAATCCTTCACGTGGACGCCCGAGAGCCGTCCGGCGAATTCCTCAATCAGCTGACAGGGATCTTCCCCCGAGTCCAGCGCCCAGGCCGTGTCCAGGTGCAGCCCGATCCGGGGGCTGCAGCGGTCCAGAACGTGCTTTAACATCTGCCGGTTGCCGAGCCAGTCGCGCCCGCCGTGGTTATGGATTCCCAGCAGGAGGTCATATTCCTCGGCCAGTTCGCTGATATGCTTCAGGCCCGCAGGGAATGCCTCCGGCCCGAAGGAAATCGACATGTTGCCAACCCCGGCCATGCGGCAGAACTCAAAACCGGGCCGATCTTTCTCTTTCTCGCCCGTGAGATACTGTACGCCGATGCACACGATCCTGACGTTCGCGGAGGCAATGTGCTCGATCGACTCCCGGAAGCAATCAGGTTCGGAAAAATCCACGTGGACACCGCACAGCTCCGTTGCCTCCACCCCGCATTCCTTCAGCTTGCTGAGAAAATCGGGCAGGGGTTTAAAGTGCCGGAAGCACCAGCTCTGAATTGCGACGGATGGGTTCATACCTGTCGATGGTAATGTGGAAAGGCTGAAAGTCATCCTCGTCGTCGGAGCCCTCGGGCTGGTGATCTGGCTGCTCTATCCGCCGAGGCAATTGCAGCCTCTCACCGAGCCGAATGTGGTGGAGATCACATTCATGGGCCCGATGGGCCCGATTCGCGATTCGCTGGACGATGCCGTTCAGGAGTTTGAGCGACGGAGCCTCGAGGCCCATCGGCTGGACCCCTCCAGGCCGGTGTATCGAGTCATTTCCAGCCAGACGGCCGCGAGGGATCAGGTGGCCGATCCGACGCGGTTTCTGATCAGCGTTGCGGGGGGGATGCCACCGGACGTGATCTACTTTGACCGCTACGCCATCGCCGAGTGGGCTGCGCGAGGGGCCTTTGAGCCTTTGGATCCCTACATGGAGGCCGATCGTCGCGCCGGTTTAACTGATACGGTTCGCCCCGAGGCCTTTTTCCCGGCGGTCTGGGAAGAATCGGTCTACCAAGGCAGGCCCTATGGCATCCCGGTATCGGTCGATAATCGGGCATTGTTATATAATGCTGACCTCCTGATTCGTGCCGGTTACGTCGATGCCGACGGCCGGGCACGCCCACCCCGAACCTGGGAAGAACTGCTGGAATACTGTGCCCGGCTGTGCGAGTTCGACTCCGCCGGGCGAATGACCCGGGCAGCCTTCGTTCCCGATTTCGCCCAATCCTGGCTGTATCAATACGGCTGGGCCAACGGAGGGGAATTCATCAGCCCAGACGGCAGGCAGATTCTGCTCAATTCACCAGAAGTCGTCGAGGCGTTGCAGTTCATGGTGAAGCTTGCGGAGGCTCAGGGTGGCTATCAGCGGCTGGCGGCCTTCAAGGCGTCTTTCCAAGGCGATTCACAGGACCCGTTCTTCACCGGCAAGCTGGTGATGAAACTGGATGGCGTCTGGAGCCTGGCCAATGTCAGCCTGTATGCCCGGAACCTGAATTTCGCAGCGGCCCCGTTTCCCCGTCCGGCTCGATTTGTAAATGCCGGCGCGCCACCGCTCAGCTTCTGCGGGGGGTGGGCCTATGCCATCCCCTCCTCCGCCCGCAACAAGCAGGCCGCCTGGGAGTTCATCCGCTTCATGACCAGCGAACAGGCCTTCCGGATCCAGATCGAATCCGACCGGGCACGTTACGAAGCCGAGGGCCGCCCCTTCCTGCCCCATCAACAGCCGTTGCGCCAGCTCAATGAAGAGGTCTTCCAGCGATACGTCGCAGGCAACCCCTCCCTCCCTCCGCGATTTGCCCAGGCCATGAAGGTCTATAACGATCTTCTGCCCGTATCGCGTTTCCGACCTGTCACGCCCGTCGGACAGTTACTCTGGAACGAGCAGGTCAGCGCCATGCAGGCGGCGCTGTATGGTGCGCTGACCCCCAAACAGGCGCTGGATCGGGGCACGGCCAACTGCCAGCGAGCCTTGGATCGATTCCTCGCCCCACCGCAGGGGGTTCCCATCACGTCCTGGGGCTGGTTCTTCCTGCTGTACGGAGTCCTGCTGGCCGTCGGCGCAACCTGCGCCGTGGCGTTTCATCTGCGCCGCCATCCGCGCGGGGCACTGACCCGTCGCCAGTGGCCGGGGGGCGTCCTTGCGGCCTTGCCATGGCTCGCCGGGTTCGTGGTCTTCGGCGGGGGACCCATGCTGTTTTCGTTCGTCATGAGCTTCTGCGACTATGACGTGCTGAATCCCCCGCGTTTCGTCGGGCTGAAGAATTTCAGACTGATGGCCACCGATGATCCACTGATGCCCCGGGCACTGTGGAACACGGTGTACATGCTTGTTGCCGTGCCGCTGACGATGGCGGTGAGTCTGGCCATCGCCTTGCTGCTCAATCGCGCCATGCGGCTGATGGCCTTGTGGCGGACGCTGTTCTATCTCCCCGCGATCGTCCCCATGGTCGCCGCCGCCGTGTTGTGGGTGTGGGTGCTCAACCCGCAAGGCGGGCTGATCAACCTCGCTCTGGCGGCTGTTGGCATCGAGGGGCCGCAGTGGCTGCAATCCCCCCTCTGGAGCAAGCCTGCGTTGATTCTGATGAAGCTGTGGGCGGCCGGCGGGGGGATGATCATCTGGCTGGCGGGGTTGAAATCGATCCCGACGAGCCTTTACGAGGCCGCCGAGGTCGACGGGGCCAGTCCCTGGCAGCAGTTCTGGTCGATCACCATTCCGCAGCTCACCCCCTACATCTTTTTCAATCTGATCATGGGCCTGATCGGCACGTTTCAGATTTTCACCGAGGCCTTCGTGATGACCGGTGGAGGCCCGGTGAATTCCACCCTGTTCTACGTCTATCACCTGTTCAATCATGCCTTCCGCTACGGGAACATGGGCTACGCCAGCGCCATGGCCTGGGTGCTGTTTGCCATCGTCCTTGCCCTGACGATCGTCCAGTTGCGCGCCTCGCGCAAGTGGGTGCATTACGAGTCCGATTGAGCACGGCCGGGGAGACAGCGACATGAACCGACGCTGGCAGATTCATCGCCTCGCAATTCAGGCGGCTCTGGCGATCGGGGCGGTTGTCTTTTCGTTCCCGTTTCTCTGGATGATCTCCACCAGCGTGAAGCTCGATCGCGAGCTGTTCCGCGGGCACCTTGATCTTCGGCCCGAGAAGCCCAATGTCCGACCGCGCAGCCCCTACTATGAAACCCGCCGTTTCGAGCCTGATCCTCCGACCGAGTTGCAGGCTCGCGTCCTCGAATCGGTATTCGCCGAGAAGCTCGAGCCGGCCCTGGCGGCTGTCCCGCAGCGCGGCGATCAGCGGCGTGAGCCCGCCGTGCTCCTCGTTGACCGAGAGCCCGCGCGCGATCAGCGCCCTGAGCAGGCGCAGGTCCGGGAGCGT
>JAVQWE010000004.1:0-20492 GCA_033579175.1 Phycisphaerales bacterium
GCCAGCAAGCGGCGTTTGATCTCCGCCGGGGTCAGACGCGGGGGTGCCAGTTCCGGCTTCAGCACCGTCAGGGGGTGGGGCTCGAAGGTGACAACCGCCACCGCGCCCGTGTCACCGGCACACTGGCGCAGAGTCTGGATGATCGCCAGGTGGCCCCGATGCACGCCGTCATAGTTCCCGATCGACAGGGCGCATCCTGCCGGCAGTTGGCGAAGTCCGTCAAGGCCAGGAAGTTCGATCACGAAATCACCCGTCTTCCCGCATCGGAAACGAACCCGGCTGGCCTCGCCCGGGCGGCGATCGTACAGGACTCCGGTTTCCCGATCATCCTTCAACCGTCCACGCCAGGCTGCGGGTTCGGCGATGGTACCTAGGGCACGGTTACATCCAACCAGACCAGCCGATGATCGCTGGAAGCGTTGTTGTGCACCAGCCGATGCAGGGGGTCGTCGGTGGGTGGCCAGAACACGCCGCAGGCGACGATCTTCAGATCGCGGGAAGGCAGGACATAATCGCAGCGGAGGTTCCCCGGTCCGGCGCCCGAGTCGGCGAAGTCGGCCGTGTCAAAGCGAGGATCGGATCGTTGCTGCTGGTTGGCTCCGCCCTGCAGATGGGCGGCTTCGACGGCCCCGGCACTTTCGGGGACGGGCGAGCTGGCCACTCGGGGATGTTCCAGCAGTTGCTGAATCGCCCCGGGCAGGCTTGCGCCGTCGAGGGGGTCGGCGTTCAAATCCCCCAGAATCACGAACGACCTGGGCGGCTTCGGGGATTCGATCCGTCCACCCCGAAAGCCCCCCTGCAGCGTGGTTTCGAAGCTTCCGCGTCGCGGCTGCGGACCGATGGCCCGGGGCATCCCCGCGACCAGGCGCCCGCTGAGGTAGTCTGCCCACAGTCGAATCTCGTCGTGGTTCCTCCGGCGGTTGCGACCCTCCGGGCCATCAAACGCCGGCGGGGTAGGGTGGCTCACCAGCAGATGCACAACGCGCCGACCAACGGCAACGGGCAGATCCCAATGCGCCTTGCTGGAAAGCGGGAGCCTGGCCAGTTCGGCATCGGTGTACCACGGCGAGCCATCGGCGCCTTGCGGGAGCAGGGCACCGGGCATGTCGCGCCACAGAAAATCGGTGAAAGACACCCGGTGGTCAACCAGAATCGGATACCGCGAGAGCACCAGCATTCCGTACTGCCCGGGGAACAACCCGAACCCCAGTGCATCGCCGCCGTAGCCCCGCGTCCCGGGCTGTGTGCAGGCGGTGCCATCATTGTCCAGGTCCTCCCCGCTGGCGACACCCGTGTTGACACGATCACAGAACGCGAAGGGATAATGAATCGGTTCGGCGCCATTGTGCCACGTGGCCAGGTAGTTCACCTGAAAGGCTTCGATGGCACGACCGGAAGCGTCGTAATCGAATTCGTTGATCAGAAGCACGTCCGGCCGGACGCGCTGGATGATCTCGGCGACGGCGCGAATCTGAGGGTCGTCGCCGCGCTCCAGATCAGCCAGCAGCCTGCCCGGGGCTTCACGGTTCATGGAGGCGTTGAACGTGGCAAACCGCACGATTCGGGGTTTTGCGCAGCCCGAAATCAGCCCCAGCAGCAGGACGATGCCCACAGCCATCTGAAAGCCGGTCCGGCCCGAACGACTTCGACCTCCCTCGTGAAGGCTCCGGCAAGGTCTGTTTGAACCCGGGAAGGACGGATCAGCCGAAATACAGCATTGGACCATGGTCAGCCCTCCTCCGAGGGGCTTGGCGGGTGATTTCAGGCCCCTTGCAGCGTCCGGATGGCCGTTGCCACGTCGGCCAGCCGGTCTTCGCCGGCCTCGCGCTCGATCACCAGCGGACCCCGATAACCGACAGAATCCAGTTCATTGAGGAATTCCGTGACCGGGACCTGCCCCGAACCGAACGGCACTTCCTCTCCCCAGTTGGTGCCGGGATGGTCGCTGCCGACGGCGTCTTTCACGTGCACGTGCCAGATGTGCCGACCCAGCGTGCGGATGGCCTCAATCGGGTCACCGGCGCCATAGAGAATCATGTTCGCCGGATCAAAGTTGATCCCCACATTGCGGCAGCGGAGATCGTTGAGGAACTGCAGCAGCTCGGTGGCTGCCTCCTGTCCGGTTTCCATCAGCAGCGAAACACCCAGAGAGGCAAGTTCCCCGGCGATTTCCCCGACCCGCCCGACGATCGTCGCATACGCCGGATCACTGCTGGGGGGCACAAACCCCACGTGCGTCGAAAGCTTGTTGACCCCCAGATCGCGGGTGATGCGTCCGGCGGCAACGGAGGCGGCTTTGCGGTCGTTCCAGCGGTCGTCGGGGACATAGCCACCGGTCCGACGGATGGAGGCGATCGTCGTGTAATCCTCCCCGGGGAAGTGAATCATCGTGGCCGTCAGCTTCAACCCGCTGGAGGCGACCTGCCGAATCATGGCCTGGCAGGACGCGTCATCGGCCGATACGAAATCCGCCACCGCCAGCTGCACGTGCGAAAGCCCCAGCCGACGCACTTTCTGAAACAGGTCGTCAAGGTCGCGGGGACGAAGCGACCAACTGCACACCCCGATATCGTGTCCGTCGATGTTCATTCAGTTCCTCAATTGGGACGTGGAATCTCCCGGCTGGAATAATTCAGCTGCCGGCTTTTCATCCATCGCACCGCCAGAAGGTCGATCAACCCGCGAAGAGCGCGGTTGCGAAACCCGTACTTGGGGCTGCCCGCCAGCCGCGGACTGTGCTTCACGGGAACTTCGAGGCAGCTGTAGCCGCGCATCTTCACCAGCGTGGGAAGAAACCGGTGTGCCCCGTTGAAAAGCTTCAATCCCTTGACGGCGTGTGCCCGGTAGACCTTCAGCGACGAGGCCGAGTCGTTGACCGTCTCCTGGCTGATCCAGTTGCGGATGCGGTTGGCCTGCCGGCTCTGCCAGCGGCGGAAAGGCGTGTCCTGACGATCCTTGCGCCAGCCGGTGATCATGTCCACGTTCTTTTCCTCCAGCAGCGGGATCAGTCGGGGGATTTCCTCCGGATCATTCTGCAGATCGGCGTCGACGGTGGCGATCACCTGTCCCCGGGCGGCGGCGAATCCGGCTTCGAAAGCTGCCGACTGACCGGTGTTGCGCGAGAGTCGAATCACCCGCAACTGGGGGTATTGCCGAAGGCCCACCGTCAGCAACGCCGGCGTGTTGTCGGTGCTGCCATCATCCACCACGATGATTTCAAAAGGCTTTCCCAGCCGCGACATCGCCTCGACACAGCGCGCCAGCAGCGTGGGGATGTTCTCCTGCTCGTTGTAAGCCGGAATCACCAGCGAAGCATACGGTGAGGGCGCGCCGCCACTGGCGGTTTCCCGCCAGACCGGCAGCCGAACCGGTTCAGCCGGTAAGAGCTCGGTTGACTGCTGCGCCTGCATCACTGGCCCGTTCTGCCTCAGGTCCGATCCGCTGCCAAGACCTTCTCCTCCAGACACCACCCGCGCCGCAACCCACGCCATGGCCAGCCCGAAACCGGCGGCGACCACGACATCGCTGAGCCAGTGGGCATTCTCAGCCACCCGTTCCAACGCGGTGAGGGTGGCAACGGTCAGGAACACCCATCGCCCGCGCGGCCAAAGCATAGCCAGCGCGCCGGCCAGAGCAAACGCCAGCGAGGCGTGCCCCGAAGGAAAACTCAGGTTCTGGTCATGAAAGAATCCTTCCATCCCGTCGCGCAGGGGGAGAAAATCGAAGGGCCGAAGCTCTTCAATGGTCCCGCGCATCCACGTGAAAGGTCGATGACGCCCGACGGCGAACTTCACGAGCTTCCCCGCACTGACCAGCAACGACGACAACACGATCAGCGCCACGGCCCGTACCCGGGCGGGGTGAGCCATCCACGCCACCGCGCCGGCCAGAAACACCGACCAGGCCTCGCCCGGGAGTTTCAGAAACTCCCGCAGACCGTGATCGTGACGAAGTGTCCACTCCAGTCCACTGTCGCGCATCCATTGCGCCACCGGCGCATCCAGTGGAAGTGCCAGCAGCACCGCCAGCAACCAGAGAGTGATGATTCCCGGGGCACGCATCGATCCGCCGAGTCACCGTCGAATCAGAATCCCCCGCCTGAAGGACGTTGCAACCCCCGGAACCCATAACACTTCCAGAGTTTGAAGGTTGTCACCTGCACCCCGCGCACCATCACGGGGACATCCGGCAGACGTTCGACGCGCTCAAAAGCCCGGGGCAGAGGCTCGGGCAGCGGGCCGCCCTTGCCCACGTAAACGGCATTTCTCCCGACAAGATGGGGCTGATCCAGTTGCATCTCAGGCCACAACGCATACTGGTTCATCCGTTGGGGACGGGCAAAGTACAGTCCCGCATGGAAGGTGCGCGGCCGACCGGGGACATAAAAAGCCATCAATGCCGTCTGCTGGTACGAATCGCAGAGGATGAGCGAGTCGTCTCCGAGCTGGCGTCGGAGCCGATCGACGATCTGCCCCAGTTCCTCCAGACCTCGGAGGCGCGAAAGGACGTCCACGGGAGCGACCGTCCGGTCGCCAAGCCCGAATCGCTTCAGCGCGGGCAACAGCAGGGAGGAATCCCGCATGAAGACATGCGCGCCCAGCCCGAAGATCAGGATCGCCCACGCGATCGGGCGCCAGCGAGGCCATGATTCAGTCGTCTCCGCTTGCCTGACGAGGAACGCTGCCGACAAGACCAGCAGCGTGACATACGCCGGTGCCGGCCAGTTCACCTGCACTTTGGCCGCAAAGCTCACGAGGAAGGTCAGCAGCCAGAAGGGCGCGGCAAGGGCCAGCAGAAAGCGGATGGGCGCGGCGTGATCGTTGTCGCTTCGGGCGTGGGGTGTGGTTCGTCGGGAGGCGCGCAGCCCCCAGGCAACCGCTGCGATCATTACCAGGGCAATCGGGGGACTGACGGCGGCGAATTGCCCCCCGATCATCTCCAGCACGTTTCCGGGATGAAACTGCCCGCCTTCGGCGCCGGTCTGTCGGGCGACGTGCCGAAGTCCCACCCAGTCGTGAAGCACATTCCACCAGATCACCGGTACGGTGAACAGACAGGCGACCCCCAGTGCGACCAGCCCCCCCAGCCACTGCCGAAGCGGCGCACGCTGCCACAGCAGCAGCAGCAGCAGACCGAGGAACCAGATCATCGCCGAGTACTTCATGAGAAACCCCAGCCCCACCAGCACACCCACGAGCACCCACCACCCCCAGAATGCCCCATGCCCCCGATCCCCGACCGGTTCAGACGCAGAAACCACCACCGCAGCGCAGACACTCGCCCACGTCCACAGCGCGATCATGGGCACATCGATGGTCATCGCGCCGCTGAGGTAGATCATGATCGGGGACAGGCTGCACAACACCGCCGCCAGCAGCCCCACCCGATGGGAATGCAGCAGCACCCACGACAGCACGTACACCCCCAGGACGATCGCAAGGAAAAACAGGGTTGCCGGAGTACGGATCGCCGGCATCGATTCCCCCAGCACCGCGGTGGCCGCGCGGATGATGATCGCCACGCCCGGCGGCTTGCTGTAGAAGCTCCAGTCGAGCTTTCGGGACCAGTCCCAATACTGCGCCTCATCCCCCGAAAGGTCGATCGGACAGTTGATCCAGAAGTAGGCAAGATTCGTTCCCCCCAGAATCAGCAGGAGCAGAAACAGAAGGGTGAGACACGCGCGCGGGGACCCGAAGTGCGGCGCCGTCGGTTTGCCCCGGTTTTCTGCTTTCAAGTTGTCTGTCGTGGTAGGCAACGGGTGTAGGAGCTGGTTCTCAGCGAGTGTAGCCGCGTCGGCCGGGGTTGCCAGGCTTCCGTCAGTCTCCCGAACGACTCGAGCACGATGCATCGGCTGCCTGATCAGTTTGCAGCCAAAGCGATTCTGCCAGTCGGGTCGGTTCGGGAAGGTCTGCTGAAGAAATCTGTTCGGGAGAGGTGTGCTCGGGATCTCATCCATCCCTCCAACGGACTGGTCCGGGCAGGCGGGAGCAGCGAGGGAACCGCCGGCAGAGAGAGCACGAGGCGAATGATCTGGCGATCACCGATGCGGCTTCACCGAGGGTGAGGTTGGGTGTCGGGGGGCCGTCAGGGCAAATGGCTGTGCCTGGAACGATCCGGGAACGATCGACGGCAGGCGGGATGCCCCAAAATCACTATTATCAGATGTGTCAATAGGGGATTTGTCGTAAGTGCTGATTTTGCGCAGGATGGTAAAGACATTGCACAATTAACTGCTTTGCTGGCAATGGTTTATGGCGCGCTCGCAGCCGGCCCGCCGCCGAATCGGCCGGGAAGGGGCAAGGCTTGGACACGTCGGCACGGCAAAATGCGTCCTGAGACCGGCCAATGCCCTTGGCGGACATATCGACTTTAGTGCATATGTTGATGGTCGCGCCGGATCGTCGGTTTACGGCACCCCCGTCATCAGTCGAAGTACGTTTTCCTGGTTGGCCTCGGCTCGATCGAGCCTTCCGACGATTCGTCCCTGTCGCATGACCAGCAGGCTCGTAGACAGCGCCACCAGCTCCGGAAGTTCCGAACTGATCAGCAGAATCGCCACGCCAGAACACGCCAGCTCGTCCAGCAGCTCGTGGATGGCACGCTTGGCCGATACATCCACGCCGCGCGTCGGCTCGTCCACGATCAACAGTTTCGGATCACGGGCCAGCCATTTGGCCAGCACCACCTTCTGCTGGTTGCCTCCCGACATCGCCATCACCGGGGTTTCGAAAGAGGAGGCCTTAATCGCCAGCCGCTGGAAGAACTCGCCGGTGATCGTTTCCAGCTGGCGCGTATCCAGCCACAGCAGTCGGCGCAGACGATCCAGCAGAGTCAGCGACAGGTTCTGCCTGGCGCCCATGATCAGCACCAGCCCCTGGCGCTTGCGGTCTTCGGGAACGAGGCAGACCCCCCGAGCCATCGCAGTGTGGATGTCTCCGGGTGGCAATCGTTGTCCGTCAAGAATCACCTGGCCGGTGTCGTATCGGTCCAGACCGAAGATCGCGCGCGCCACCTCGCTGCGCCCCGCTCCCACAAGCCCGGCCAGTCCGACGATCTGCCCTCGACGAATCTCAAAACTGATATCCTCAAAGACTCCCCGGCGTGTCAGTTGATTCACCGACAGCGCCACCGGACCGGGAGCGCGATCGACATGCCGTGGCTCGATCACTTCCACCGATCGGCCTACCATCATCCGCACCAGGGAGTCGTGAGTTGCCTCGGCTCGGGTGATGGTGCCCACATGTCTGCCGTCGCGCAACACGCTGATTCGGTCACACAACCGGAAGATCTCCGGCATGCGGTGCGAAACGTACACGATGGTCCTGCCGTCGGACTTGAGCTGATCGATCAGGGAGAACAGCCGTTGCGCTTCCGGTTCGGCCAGCGAACTGGTCGGTTCGTCGAAAACCAGAATCCGGGCGCCACTGCCCACTGCCGAGGCAATCTGCACGAGTTGTTCCTGAGCGGTGGAGAGGCGCCCGATGGGGAGGTTGACGTCGATGGTCTCGGCTCCGATGCGCGCCAGCATGTCCCGGGCCTGTCGGCGCATGGCGCGCCGATCGAGGATCGGTCCGCGACGTGGATACCGGCCCATCACCAGGTTTTCCGCAACGCTCAGCTCGGGGCAGAATGCCAGCTCCTGATGCACCATTCCCACCCCGGCCGCCGCCGCGTCGCGCGGAGAACGGAACTGCCTCGGCACCCCGTCGATCGACACCACACCGGAATCCGGACGGAGAATCCCGGCCAGCACCTTTCCCAGAGTACTTTTGCCGGCGCCGTTTTCCCCCATCAACGCGTGGCATTCCCCTCGACGGATCGACAGCGATACGTCGGTGAGCGCCCTGACCCCGCCGAACGTCCTGGTGATGTTCCGGAACTCGATCACGAGGGCTTCTTCAGCCACTTTTCCCACTTGCGACCGTACTCTTGGGCATTCTCCCGGGAGACCCGGGTCAGCGGGTCGATGCGACGGCGCTTCGCTTCATCGGCCGATGTCGAATCCAGCCCCTGGGGGTCTTTGCCATGGACGATCTTTTCCAGCAGCATCGCCACCGACTGATACCCCCAGCCGTAGCAATCCTGCCCGTAGAGCGCTTCAACGTGTCCACTGGCCAGATAGGGAAGCTGCTGGGGCAGGGCGTCGACGCTCACCACCTTGATGCTGCCGGCCGGCCACTGCAACGCGCTGGCGGTGAACAGGGGCCAGCCCCCCACCAGCGCCCAGCCCTCGATCTGCGGGTTGGCGCGCTGCGCGTCATTGAGCGCCTGAGCGGCCTTCTCCGGGGTTTCTTCGTGATAGAACACTCCCTTGCCGTCGTTCAGTTCTTTCATGCCCGGGTGGTTTTTCAGCTCCGCCCGGACACCGGCAACGCGCTTCTGCAGGTTCGGTGCCGACTGGTTGCCGGCCAGAATTGCGATCGTCCCCTTGCCTCCCATGGCCCGGGCCAGCTCGGCCATCACTACCTGCCCGCAGACGGCATCGTCGGTTCCGTAGTAGTACAGGCGCTTGCTGGCCGGGGCATCGCTGTCGAAGCACATCACGGCAATGCCGGCATCGACGGCCCGGTTGATCGGACCGGTGACCGTGTTGGCTTCCGAACAACTGATGGCGATGCCGTGCACACCCAGGCGCGTCAGCTCCTCGATTCGTTCGGCCTGCTGGGCCGCGTTTTCATCCACCGGGGTTTTTACAATCACCTGCACCTGTACCCCGAATTTCGCACCGAGTTCCCGGGCTGCATCCAGCGCACCCGCCTCAGCCGCCTGAAACACTGCGTTGGACTGACTTTTGCCGATGAAGCCGATGAGCACCTTCCGGGGCTGTTCCTGTTGATTCTCCGGAGAATCCCGATCGCACGCCGGCGCCACCAGCATCCCCAGAACGACAAACAGCCCGCATTTCAGATGTCGAATCATGATCAGCCTCCCTCAGCGATCTGTTTCCTGCAGCACCCGCCGCAGACGAATGCTCCGCACCACCTCGCTTAACCGATCGATCGCCACCGCGACGATGATCGCCAGCCCGATGATGATGCTTCGATACTCCTCGTTCCAGTGCAGCACGTAAATGGCGTTTTCAATCAGCTTGATGACCAGCGCCCCCAGCAAGGCTCCCACCGCCGAGCCGCGACCCCCGGCCAGGGACGCCCCGCCCACCACACAGGCGGCGATCACGAGCAATTCATCCCCCATGCCGCTGTTGGTCGAGACCGCTCCCCACCTTCCCAGCGCCACGAATCCGGCCAGACCGGCGCAGGCGCCACACAGCACGTATGCCCGCCACAACACCCGATTCACACGGATCCCGCTGAACCGCGCGGCTTCGGGATTTCCTCCGACGGCGTAGGTTTCCCGTCCGGCGATCATCTTCGAGAGGTACAACCACCCCAGCAGCACGGTTGCCAGGGTGATCAGAATGGGCACGAGTCGCAGACCACCACCAAAATCGTATTGAATCAGTTGGGTATAGGTGCCGGGGAGAATCTTTCCCTGTCCCGGGAGCGACTTCTCCGGCGCCAGCACGTTGGCCAGACCCCGGTAGATGCTCATGGTTCCGAGCGTGATGATGAACGGGTGGATGCGCAGCCCGACCGTCAACGCTCCGTTCACCGCGCCGCAGACGGCGCCCACCCCCACGGCAATCCCCAGCGCCAGCAGCACCACCCCCGCGCCTCCCGAATCGGCTTGCGAAATCGGCACCCGCACCGCCCAGGCTGTCAGCAGCGCCGCCAGAGCCCAGGTCGAACCCACGGAGATATCGATCCCCGCCGTCACGATCACGATCGTCACCCCCACGGCCATGATCGCGTAAATCGCCATGCTGGTGGCCACCCCGTTGAACAGGTTGTCAAAGTTGAGAAACAGATTTTCCACCCGACCCCCAGGCGGCGCGTTGTATTTCCCGGCGATGCTCAGCACCAGAACCAGCAGAACGACGACGATCAGCAGACCCAGTTGCTGCGCCAGAGGAAACGCGCGATTGGCACCGAAGCCGCGATGGCCTGCTGAGCGGGTCATGGCGGCGGAAGTGTAGCAGGTGGGGGTCCGTTCGGCGCGTTGCCGCAGTGGGGCTGATCTGCGGGAATTACTGTTTCTCAGCGAAATCGGCCGCTTCGTCCAGCTTCACCTGCCGCAGCAGCCCGGCCAGTGCCCGTCGAGCGGCAGGATCGGAATCGATCTGGCCCATCAGCAGATCGATGGCATCGTACCACAACCCCGCGCCGGCACGACGCGCCGCCTGACGCACCGGTGGTTCCTCGATGGTCGCCACCGGCAGCAGGACGTGCTGAATCGCGCCCCGGGCAACGGGATTCTCGCTCCGCTGGTCCGGACTCACCACGATCGAAACGGTCCAGTCATAGGTCTGATCGCGCTCCAGCTCAACCCCCAGTTGCTGCAGGTCGATCTTCTGCCATCCGACGTCGATCGGTTCATTCAGCACAACTCGCGTGATCGTCTGATTCGTCTGAGCGTTCACGAGCGAAAACTCACAGGGCAGGTTCGTGGCCTTGGCGCAGAACCAGTACAGCTTCGGACGGGGTGAACCACTGAGCCCCACGTGCTCCGGGGCAAGCACGGCGATGCTGGGCGCGGCAGAGCCGGTGCGCGAGCCCCCTCCGATCCGTGCCGACCCCGTAGCCGCCGCGGGGGGACGATAGACAACTTCCTCCTCCTCTTCGGATGGATGGGTGGCCGGGGGCGCAGCAGAAACGTCGTGCCAGAACAGGCTGAGAGAAACCAGCATCAGGAATACCGGAGCGAGGGGTCGCATCATGGCCGGGGAGTCTCCTGCTCGGATTCAGCGTAGCCCAGCACGGCGTACGCGGCAACGGACTGCCGCTTACCTTTCAATTCGCCGATTTCCACCTTGCGGATGCAGAACTGTCCGTCCAGCCGGTCCAAGGTGGGCTGGCCGATGAGGATGCGGCATCCGCCCGGGGCAATCGTGTCATCGAACAGGTCTTTGTCGATGCTCTCCAGCCGGCTGGCGGTGTTGACGGTATCTCCAATCACGGTGTATTCGAGCCGGTCGCGGCTGCCGACGCTCCCAGCTACCAGCGGTCCGGTATAAATCCCCACGCGCATCAGGATGCGGGGTCGCCCCTGCCGAGCCCATGCTTCGTTCACCGCAACCAGTTTGCGACGCAGCTCCAGGGCGCAGCGAACCGCCGCCGTTGCGTCGGCGCGATAGTGTGATTCGCAATTCCGTGGCAGCGGGGGTCCGAACAGCGCCAGAATCTGGTCTCCGACGAATTTGTTGACGACTCCCCCATGGGCTTCGATGGTGGTGGCCAGCTCCTCAAACAACTCGTTCAGCAGGGAAATCATGGTGCCGGGGCTGGTCTGCTCGGAAATCGCGGTGAAGCCCTTGAGGTCAAAAAAGAGCACGGTGGCAACCATTTCCCGCGGTTGGAGCCTTCCGGCCGAAAGCAACTGCCCCCGCTGACGCCACAACTCACGGGCGACGGCAGGGGAGACGGTCTTGCCGAACAGCGACATCAGCGTCTGCCGCTCCCGACGTTGATGCAGCGCCACATAACCGGTGGTCAGGGCGTTGGAAAGCACCATTGCCGTCATGGGCGGGATCACCGGCACAAGGCTGTAGTTCCGGAACGCAACCCAGCCGGTCCCGACCACCCCGATCAGCAGCAGCAGAAGCAGGGGAAACATGCGCAGTTGCGACCGGATCAGCACCGCCAGTGCGGCGCCGACCGTGGCCGAAATCAGGATGTACAGAGTCTCCGTGCCCTCCGGCAGCACGCGCCGGGCAACCAGGCCGGTTCTTGCGGCGCGGATGAGTTGTTCAGCGGCGTGCGCGTGGAACTCGACCCCGGGGGTGTCGTCGGCCAGCGGGGTGGGAATGAGATCCTTGTTGCTGCGGGCGATGACCCCGATCAGCGCGATGCGATCGGCAAAGCGCGCTGCCACGGCATCATCGGTCAGGACACTCTGGACATCATGCCGTTCGAACTGCATCGGCCCCAGGTAATCCAGCGGCATCTGCTGCCCGTCGATCTCCGTCCGGAGCCATCGTCCGTAATAGCCCCAGGTCGGATCGAAAAACCGCAGCGTGGCTTTGCCAAGAACATACGCCTGCGGATCGCCTTCGATTCCCGCCGGCTGGATGCCCTCGGCGCGCAGGTACCGTTGGGCGACGGCGGTAGCGAGGTTGGGCACTACCATCCCGGTGACATCATCGTACGAAAACAGCAGAGACCGGCGGGCGCGACCGTCGGGATCGAGGATCACGCGCGACAACGTCAGGTTGGGGGCGCCTGCCAGCTCCGGGGGAGGTTCCACGCGCTCGTCGCCGGCGGCGTTGAGGTAGATCAGGAAGATTCTGCGGTTGCGACGGATGGTGTCGATCAGCGCTGCGCGATCGGCGACGGGATCAGACCCGGGGCGCGCGTCCGGGACAACCAGGTCACGATAGATGTCGATCCCGATGGCACGCGCGTTGACCGCCAGCAGCCGCTGCAGCAGCTCGTTCAACCGCCGGTCGCTGATGGGAAAGCCCCCGGTTCGGATGTCCCGCTCGCTGAGCTGCACGATCGCCACCGGACTGTGCCTCGGATCGGCGTGCGGGGTGTGCAGGGTCATCCAGTCGGCCAGTCGCGCTTCAAACAGAAACAGGCTTCCGGTGGCGCGCAGGAAATACACGGCTGCCCCCGAAAGCAGGGAGATGACCAGCGCGACGGCCGGGAAGTGCAGTCGCTCACGCCAGCTGCCAGCGATGTCCCGAGGCTTGCTCACATCCAGTTGCCGATGATCAGAAAGGGCGCCCAGTACCGGGGGTGCCGCGTGTTCTGCTGTTTCAGCAGTGTCAGTTGTGCCGCGCGCAGCGCCTGGCTCTTGGACTGCTCCGGACGGGTGCGCAATTGCCGGTAGAACTCAGCGATGAGCTGGCTCGAGGCGGCATCGTTCACACTCCAGAGGCTGGCCAGCGCGCTGCGTGCCCCTGCTTTGATTGCCACTCCCGCCAGACCCAGGGCGGCTCGCGCGCTGTCCTCCCCGGCGGCGGTCTGGCAGGCGCTGAGCGTCAGCAGCTCCACCGGCTGTCCCCGGAACTGGCTGGGCTGAATCAGCTTCTCCAGATCGTTCAGGTACAGTTTGCCGTCCCAGGTGAGCACAAACGTATCGCGGGCGGAGCCGGCGAATTTGCCATGGCTGGCGATGTGAACAATCGTGAAGCTGTCCTGTCGGAGTTGCTCGGCGAAGCGCGGTCGAATGAAGGCCTGGTCCTGCAACTGCACCCCGCCGTAGAGATTGCGGATCTCTGACAGTTCCTGCGGCACTCCGGGCAAGGGGGGAAACTCCTGAACCGCCTCGCTCAGACCCGCCGCCAGCAACTCCACGTTCCGTCGTGTGGACAGGGGCGCAGGCTCCAGAAGCTGCAGTCCGGGAGAGACGGCCACCGCGAACTGTTCGATCAGATGTTCCCCGGTCTCCCGATCCCGCAGCGCGGCCATGGGGATCGTTCGCAGCTCGCCGTCCGGGACGAAAACCAGCGTCGTGATCCCCGCTTCGCGCAGTGTCGGCACGATCGGCCGGATGAGCCAGTCATACAGCCGCTCTGCCGGCGACCGGTACTCGTAATCAAGGTCGTCCTCCAGACGGGCACGCAGCGCCTTGACCTGAGAGGTCAGCACCGGTTCGCTCACGTCCGCCCGGCAGCGGCTCAGACCGCTCGGGAGGCTGATCAGCACCTCGGTGCGATCGGCCAGCGGAATCAGGTAGACCACAGCGGTGTTGACCAGCCCGACGTCGATTCCGCGCGCCTTCTGCCGGATAAGATTCACGCAATCGTCCTGAAAATAGTCTTCCAGCTCGGCCGATTTCAGTTCTTCGACGGTCTGCCGCGCCAGCCCGAGCGATTCCTGCACCTGCCTGGGGTCGTCCTGTCGATCGGCGCGGCGCAGCAGCAGGTCGGCGGTTTCGTAGAAGACCGGTCCGATGGTCTGGCGGAAGCTGCGTCGGGAGTTGGAGTTGCCATAGCCGATCGCCAGATCGTGGCGGATGTTCGCCAGCGATCGCTGTGTCAGCAGCGACAGCGCCCGCCGGTAGGCTTCGATCGCCGGATCGATCTGCCCGGCATCGCGCAGCAATCGCCCCAGTTGCCACTGGAAAACGAACAAGGCATCCGGAAGTTGCGCCTGCTGTGCCAGGAAAACTGCCTTGCGTGTGGCGAACATCGCCTCCTCGATGCGCCGACAGGAAGCATAAAGCTCGCCGAGCCGTCCCCACGCGTGCGCTTCCAGAAGCGGATTGCCCAGTCGGGAGGCAAGGTCCCGTGAGGCTGTCGCGAGCTCGTAAGCGCTGGCCGTCATCGCACCGGCATCGCCAGCGCCTGCCGCAAGCCGGCGCAGCTCGGCCATCGCAAGGTTCAGCTGCAGGTGGCCCTTGATGTAGCCGTCGTCCAGAGAAGCCACCAGCTCCCGGGCCGTCGCCACGCGCCCGGAGACATCGCTCCCCGGCTCCTGCGCCACTGCCAGCACGGCATTGGTGGCGGCAGTGGCAGCGGTCGTGGGGTCGTTGTGTCGTCGGGCCAGGGCCGTTGCCTGATCATATTCGGGAAGCGCCCGTGCCAGGTCCCCCCGGGAGCTGTACAGGTTGCCCAGATCGTTGGACAACTGCGCCAGCAACCGGTCATCGCCGATTTGTCCGGCGAGGTTGCGGGCCTCTTGCAGGTCGGCCTCGGACTGCGCGGCACTGGTCGAGAACATCGCCGCACGACCCCGCGCCGCTTGCGCAAGAGCTGCGCGCCGGTCATCCCCCAGCCGACGGGCTTCCTCCAGTGCCCGGTTTGCCGCGGCAATCGCCGCCGGCTGCCGACCCAAGGCGCTTTGCGCTCCGGACAGGCGCAGGCAGGCGTCGCAGAGCTGATCCGATCGTCCTGATCCGGCCAGCAGCTTCACAGACTCCTGCCATGCTCTGGCGGCCGCGGCGAAATCCCCGGCCTCAAAGGCGCGCGGGCCTTCCTGGAGCAGTCGTTCAGCCTCCAACTGCCCGTCGGGAAGCGATCGCCCCCCCGCAGGTCGCCCCCGGGCGGGCTCATGGGTCTGTCCGGCCGGCGCGGCATCATCAAATGTTGCGCCTTGAAGGTGCACTGCTTCGCCGACCAGCGCGAGCCAGATCAGCGCTGTCAGCAGGAGTCGGAAAGTGGGTGTTGGGCGACACATGAGCTTCAGTCTCCCATTCCGCTCACGCCGGCTCAGGGCGCTGGCTGTGTGGCGGGGATCGGCGAAGTGCGCGGCGGCAGGACCAGCGGCAACGGTTCCCCCGGCACAAGGGGCAGCCCCCCGCGACCTTCGACAATGAACGAGCTGATCGCGGAGAATCCCGCCGTCGAGCTGAAATCGCCATCCGCCTGAAAGCGCTGGCCGCAGCTTTCGATCAGCCGCTGCGTCGCATCGACCACCCTGGCATCAATCGCGGCGATCGTTCCGGCGATGTCCGTGTTGACCGTGAACGCCGGCGCGTCGGTCAGGATCAGGCTGTCATCGGACAACAGCAGCCCATCGGTCACGATGGAAACCGGCACCGGCGTGCCCCCGGATCGCCCGTCGATCAGGGATTTGTCGATGACCACCGCCTCGGGATCGATGGTGATTTGCCCTCCGACGTTACCGGTCTGGGCGGTGATCAACCCTCGCCGCAGGAATACCAGATCCGTCGCCGCAAGGCTGATGTTGCCACCGTTTCCGGCGGCGCGGGCGGTGATGCGCGGTCCGGGGAAGGTATCCGCTTGTGCCGATTCCGGGGAGGGAGCGAAGGCGCCGGGTCGAAGATCCTGGATCAACAGCCTGCGTCCGGCGTCCAGACGGATATCCCCGCCGTTGGCACCAGCGGCCTGGGCTCCGATGCGGGCGCCATCCAGAACGTTCACCGAGTCTCCGGAGGTAATGCGGATCACTCCGGCATCTCCGGCGTTGACTGATCCGGAGGTGGATTCTGCCGTGATCGCCGAGAAATTCCGCAGCGTCAGCATATCGCTGACCGAAATCTCAATTGCCCCGCCTGCGCCACCAGCCGTCGTGCGCACGCTGACACCGGCTGGTCGAACAGTGCTGTCAGCGGGAACCGGGCCACCGTCAATCTCAATCCTGCTGAAATCGAGCCGGATGGAGCCGCCCGGGGTGTCGGTGACGGTTTCGGCACTGATGCGGGTATCCGGATCGGTGATGCGCAACGTGCTGCCGCGCATCTGCACCGACCCGCCCTTGCCGGTGGCGGTTCCCACCTCGTCCGAGACGGTGCTGGCCGAGATGAGCGCGCCCCCGCTCAACTCGACGCGGTCTGCTTCCACGGTCACGCTGCCACCGTCGCCGGCCGAGCGGGTGCTGGCGCTGATGACGGCGGAATCCTGCAAGGTCAGATGGCGTGCGGTGAGCACGGCATCGCCTCCCTTACCCCCCGGGCCGGCGTTGGGCAGATCCGGCGCCACTGTGGTGAGCGTGCGGATACCGCTTCGATCCCCCGAGATTTCGATGCGGTCGGCCTTGAGGTGCACCGCGCCGGCGGAGCTGCCGGGGACATTCCCCACGTTCGCCGCCGAGAGGACCGCTCCACCGCTGATGCGGATCAACGGCGCTTCTGCCACCACCAGGCCCCCCGGCCCGCCACCCGGGCGGCTCGTGGCATCCACGCTTGCCCCGCCGGTGATGATGATCGACTCGTCCGCCATCAGTCGCACCGTTCCACCGGCGCCCCCGCCGGGCGTGGGCATCTCTCCGAAAACCACCGATCCGGTGTTGGAACGGACGCTGACTTGGCTCAGCCCGTCGGCGGAATTGGGATCGGGGAAGCCCCCGCGCCCGTCGAGGAGGATCCGTCGGGCACGCACGTCGATTCGTCCGGCTGCGTCGCCCGATGCGGTGCTGGAACGGATGGACGATGCGTCCAGAAACTTCACATCCACTGCCCGGATCACGATCGGCCCGGCGCCTCCCACTTCAAACGCCTCGGCGTTGATGGTCGCCCGGGCGCGGGCCACCAGGTGGCGCGTCTGCATGCGAACCCCTCCCTCGTCGGTTGCCGGCGTGAGCACGTTGCCGAAAATCACGCTGTCGCCGCTCAACTCGATGCGGTCGCGCGCTTGGATGCGCACCGTGCCTCCGGTTTCGCCGCCGATACCGCGACAGAAAATCGAAGAAGCTTCCGTCAGCTTCAGAGTGTTGAGGTTCAGCAGGACATCCCCCAGGCGCTGCACTCCCAGCGACGTACTGGCGATCCGCGCGCCTTCGGCCAGGCGCAACTCGCCGGCGTTGATTTCGATCCCCGGGCTTGGCCCCCCGAAACCCGTGCCAATCTGCGCGCGCCCGCCGCTCATTTCGATCTGGCTGGCATTCACCACGATCCTTCCGGCGAAGGTCTGCGGCACGTTGCTGAGGGAGCTGATCGAAGTAAAGTCGTCATCGATATCGAGTTCGGTGATCGCCAGGCGGCCGGCATCAATCGTCAGATTCCCCCCGGGGCCGCTGGCGAAGGCGCCGGACTGCACCTTGCCGTTATCCTCAATTGAAAGCAATCCCGTGGTGCTGATGCGGATCTCGCCACCGGGCAGAGCGGAGTTGTTGAAGCCGTTCAGTTGCGCGCCGAGAGTGATCAGGGCCTCGTTCGCGATCACCGAGATGGGCCCGTTTGGTGCGGTGCCATCGGCGCGCCCGTCGCTCTGCACCACCGAGAACACGGTCACCAACAGGTTGCTGCGCGGCCCGGTGACCTTGGGTTCGGCTGCCGGGTTTACCCCGTCTCCAACGACCTCGCCCCCCTGTCCGGCAGCAACAAGATTAATCCGCCCGCCCTCGGCAAACACCAGCGCCAGGGCCAGGCCAATCTGGCCGCCGATCAGTGAGAGCGTCTGCCCGGGAGGCATCCGCAGGGTGGCGGTCTGGGGGGTGGCGGCATCTCCCACAATCCCCACCCCGCCAGCTGCGCTCTGCGGCTTGAGGAACCCGAACGCCGACACTGGCGCGCTGGTCAGCAGGTCGTCCCCCCCCGGCGTGGCGGCGAACCTCCCACCGTCGGAAAACCTGATCAGGTCGGAACTGGTCATCACCAGCGACCCGCTGATGTCCAGTTCCGCCCCCGGACCCCAGAGGATTCCGGCGGGGTTCATCAGGTAAAGGTTGGCGGAGGGAATGTCACAGGCCAGCCGGCCGTTGATCCGCGTCATTTCGCCACCGGTGACGCGCGCCAGCACGTTGCGCACGCTGGTCGGACCGGTGAAGGTGAGGCTCTGGCCGGTGTTGACGTTCAGGTGACGGAAGCTGTGGAAGAGGTTTCCGCCCCGTTGTTGGCCAAGATCGGGGGTGACGAGCATGTTCGGACCGGCCAGCGTCCGCACCGGCCCGAGCGAGCCGTCGGTCTGCACCTGGGCCTGAGCCGCCGGCCCGATCGCCGCGCAGGCCGCAGAAGCCATAACGACCTTCCGAAGGGACTGCATGGCAGAATCCGACGCTATCGGATCGAAATCTGCCATGCAAGAAGCCGGCGACAGGCCGCGGGACCTTCGCCCGCCATCGCAACCAGGGGCTGACTGGAAAGGCTCCCTCGACAACGAACGGCTCCTTTTCGCCTGCCCGATGTTCAGGGCCTGGTCGGCCTTCCCGGGGACCAGGCGCTTGCTGCCTGCACATGGCCCCCTGAGGTGCGCGAAACCGCCGGCATCGGCGCGCCCGGCTGCAGCGGCAGGCCGCCGCGGCCTTCGACGATGAAGGAACTGGGGGGATCGGCCACCAACGTCATCAGGTCATCCTCCCCGCCCATCAGCCGGCGGGCACAGGTATCGACAAGTCGGTTCCTCGGGTCGTCGACATCGGCGTTGACCGCGGAAAGCGTGCCGGCGATGTCGGTATTGAGGGTGAAGAATGGGGCCTCAGTGAGGATCGTGCTGTCCGGCGATCGGATCAGTCCGCGCGATTGGATCGTCACCGGTACCGGAGTGCCTGTGGGCTGCAGGAACCCGGGCTGGCCGGCCCGGGCAGCGACGGAATTGAGGCTCCGGGCGTCGATCAGCGTGTGATCGTCCAGCACCACCGCCGGCGAACTGCCGGTGATCGCCCCGCCGAAGCGTCCGGCGATTCCCTGGATCAGGGACCGGCGCGTGATGATCGAATCGGAGCTTCGCAGGAGGATGGTTCCCCCGTCGGCATCCGAGCGTGCAGTGATGCGCGTGCCGCGAAACTCGTCCCGTGCCGAGCTTTCCGGCGTCGGTCTCTCCGCCAGAGCACTGGTGGGGGCAATCGTGAGCTGCCGTCCGGCGTCGATCATCACGACCCCGCCACGGTTCTGGCCCCCCTTGGCTGTGCTGTTCACCTGGCCGGCAACGCGAACGCCCGCACCGGTGGGCGCGACTTGCAGGCGAATGCCGCCGGCGTCGGCGTCTTCGGCGCTGTTCCGGATCGTCGACGAATCATCGATGTCGATCAGCGACTGGGCACGAAAGGAGATTGCGCCTGCGCGCCCAGCGGCGAAAGAGGTTGTCCCGACCGCCAGCGACTCGGTGTTAATGACCCCCCCGTTGCGGATGGTGAGGGTACCGACCGACCCGGTGATGCGCCCGGCAATGCCAGGACCCGCCGAAGTCGCCGTCACCTTCCCGCCGTCAACTACGAGCTGGCGCACCGGACGGACGGTTGAACCGAAGCGGATATCGCCCCCGCCAATGCTTCGGGAGCCAATGCTCGAGTCGATCATCGCGTTAGATGCGACGCGTACGCGGTCAGCGGAAATCTGAATGCGTCCGGCAGCGCCGGTTGCGGCCCCCACGGCACTGACTCGAATCACACCATGATCGTTCAAATCGACAGAGCCGGCTGTGATGAACAGGCTGCCCCCACGCCCGCCGTCGGCGCCCGAGAAGTCGGTCTGCGATGAGATTCGAGAGGCGAATTCGGACTGGTTACGGTCGGGCTCCAGCGTCGCGGCAGTTCTCTCGGGATTCAAACCACTGATTGAGAGTTCAATCGCTTCAATCGAAATGAGACCGGCCGGGCCTCTGCCCCGCGTGTCGGCCAGTACGGCGGCGCCCCGCGTCATGCTGAGCCGCCCGGTGATCAGCGTGATGTCTCCGGCATTGCCACTTGTTTTGCTGTGCGCCAGCGTGCGGATGCCCGAGCCCGTGTCCGGATCGTTCAGTTTGAATCCATCGATTTCGATGCTTTCGGCCTCGACGCGAAGGTTGCCCCCGGGCGCCGACCCTCCCAGCCGTTTCCCTGCCTCGTTTCGTTTGAACATTCCGGTTTCCGCAAGGAGTCTGGCGCCGTTCAAGAGGCGCAACGAGCCGGTGGTGATCGCGATCGCACCCCCACGCCCGGTGTTGTCGACTACCAGCGTGGTTCCGGTGTTCAGCTCGAAAGGTGGAAATGTGCGTGTGCTCACGCCGGTGAGAAAATCTCCGCCGGCGCCGTCGATGAAGATGCTGCCCGCGGCGTTGATGCGGATGTCGCCCCCGTTGCCGTTGGCGCCGAACGTCTCGGACCGGATGG
>JAVQWE010000005.1:0-20462 GCA_033579175.1 Phycisphaerales bacterium
GGTGCCGCTGCCGCCCGTGCTGGCGGCGCAGTTGCGGGCGCTCGCGCGGCGCGACGTCTTCGTCTTCCCTGCCCGGCGCGGCGGCCGGGAGACGCACCTGCTGCGGCGGCTGAAGCAGGTAGCCAAGCGGGCTGGGGTCGAGGGCGCGACGCTGCACAAGTTCCGTCACACGTATGCGACGAGGCTGCTCGAACAGGGCGCGGATGTGGTCACGGTGCAGCGGCTGCTGGGCCACAGCGATCTGGAAACCACGCAGCGCTACCTGAACCCGGACATCGACCGCAAACGCGCCGCCGTGCTGCGCCTGGAGCAGGCCGTGCCGGTGTTCGATGTCTTTTCTCCAAAGAGCCGGGCTGGTCACTGAGACGTTCCCCGTGCACAGGGTCCCGCCCAGCGAAGGCGCGATGAGCTCCTAGTCCGAAGTGGGATCGTCAGGGGAAACCTTCACTCATGCTTCTGGCCTCACCGTGACGTCACATCTGCCGTGGCCTTCCACCTGCTGCCGTCACCGTGGCGGCGGACCAGCCAGGTCGCGCTTCCCGCAAGAGGAACAGCAGGCGTACCGATGCGGCCCCACTGCCGCGCAATGCGGGATGCGCTGAACGGGGATCATTCAGCAAATCAACCACTGCGCACGAAACCTTCTCAGCCACGAAAGTGGCACCGCACACCCAAGCCTGAGGTGGTGGCCTCTCTTTCCAGCCGAGTTCAGAATGCAGGCAACCTTTCGGGACGTCGGGCGGAGCGCGTCGAAATCCTGCCCTTCAATTCTCCGATGAGTGTGCAGGAGGAGAGAGGGGAGGGAGGACTCCGGCCGGAATGTGCCGGGGGAGCCGTCAGAAGCGAGACGACTCAAACATGCAGTACCCCGCCGGACTGTATTCTGCGAGTCCGGCCCTGGCGTCTCATCCCTGCCTGCTGGAGACTCAGTTGACTGCTGGCTGGGAATCCGGAATCGCGTTCTTCAGGCACCACATCGGGCTGAGGCGATTGCCCTGCGCGTTACTTCGGAACCGATTCCCCTGATTGCGGGCGCCTGCCTGAGCATAGGGCAGCCTGCTGTGAATGTTGAACGGGGGCGTCATCACAGAATGTTACAGCCATGCCCGCCTCGAGGGAGGGCTGTCGAGCTGCAACAGCAGCTTTCACAAGGTGTCCAGATCGTTCATATCCAGAGGTTCCAGATGCGCCAGCCTGTTGCGGATTCTCCCAAGACGCCGCGCCTTCTTCTGCGTCGCGGGATCCACCTGCGGGACTGCCGACAGGATCTTGCTCAGATGCTGCAATTCAAGGTCTTCGGCGCACTCCACAAGTCCCCATAACGTCCGGTAGGGCAGCCGGAGGTGGCGGCGATGGCGTTCAATCAGCGAGCGCCGTTCTTCCTCGAGCATTGGCATGAGAACGGAAACCTGTGCACTCCAGACCCGCGAGCGCAATTCCGCCGAGTCAGTACCATTGAGGAGAAGAGCAGGGTGCAGGCGCCATCTGCCTTCCACGATGTCCATCATGCCCCATGCCCAGGCCTCCATGGGGTCGTTGGGGCGCGACCCGTTGTGCCACTCCCTCAGCCGGGCGTACTCCTGCAATGGCACATCCGGCCTCATCAGCTCACCAAATTCGTGCTCGAGGAGGAAGTCTGCTACGACGGGGTCCCAAAGGGCGATTTTTGCAGCCAATGCCGCGCCAAGTTTCCGGTGAAGGTCGGGCCAATCCCTGTGACGGACGCGCATCCAGCAGTAGTGCAGCATATCCGCATCATGCACATTCCCGCGCCATGTCCAAACCGAAAGGCACACTTCAGGCCGGGGCGGCGAGAGGGCAGCCTGTCCCCTCAGGAAAAGGCAGAAAATGGTCCGGTCGATCACACTCAGGCGGCGGCACAGCTCCTCAAAACGGGAGAGAAATGCGGACCACCGCGGCCAGATGCCGGCTGAAATTCCGGTCACGAAAATGATCCGCCCGCGGAAACGGTCGTCTCCGGCCAGAAGCTCGAGAGGGTCCTCTTCCGTGAGATCGTGACGATCCAGGTATCTCGCCCCCAGCAGGCGGAGGGGCGCTTCGTTTCCATTTGTCGCCTCGATTTCGTCGACAAAGAGGTCTGAATCCGAAAGCCGGCGCCTCAGCTCTTCAGGAAGGCCCTCCGGAGCCGGGTCCGGCAGACAGACGACAACATTCGCTCCCCGGCGCAAATCTGCGATGACGTGGCTGACAAAATCTGATCCGCAGGGAACGCTCCACCACGATTGCAAGGGTGCCTCCCCTCACCGGCTCCGGACGATTCGCTCCACGAAAGGATCCACGTCGAAGCGGCCGCCTTTGCCATGGGAAGCGAGATTGAGCAACCGCGCCCACCCCATGGTGCGGCGGAGTTTCTCCGGGCCAATCTCGCTGCCAAGGACTTCCTCGAGCTCGGCGTCCGTCGCCTCGCCAATTTCCACGAGGTGCCTGAAGGTCTCCCCTGCTTCCCGATGATCGAGACCGAGCAATTGACTGCAGTCGGTCAGGAACTTCTCCCCCGGCTGAAGCTCCTGCTGGAGCCTGCGGATGGCTGCCCGCCATGAGTTGCTCTCCCGGGCCAGTTCAAGGAAGCGGTAGAGCACGGCGGGCCAGTTGCCTGTCGCATCGGATATTTCGCGCCTTTCATCGAGCGTGGCGCTGATCTGGCAGTCATCCAGCCACACCCGGAGTGCGTCATCCGCCCACGGGGAGAGTGTGATGAGTGTTGGAACCAGCGGGAGGGAGTCGAAAGGCAGATTCCCGTCTGATCCAAGCAGCTGCCACAATCTCGACGGGTCGCACAGGAAAAGGACCCTCGTGCGGCGGGCGGCGTCCTGCTCACAGAGCCATGCTGCGGTCCAATTGAGCCATCCGAGGTTCCATTCGACCTCAGGCGGCACTGCGCAAACGGCCGCCCTCTGCTGCGCAAGCCGCCGGAGCTCATCCTTGAACTCCCGCCGTGTCTGGCAGGGCGCGACCGAGACAAATGATTGACCCGCGTACAACTGTTCCAGCCTTTGGGAAACTTCTCCCAGTCCAGCAGCTGCATTTCCGATGATGAGGCACAGTCCCGGATCGCCGCGCAGAAGGGACTCCTGCTGCCAGGTCAGCGGACTGCGTTTGCCATCCAGCGGATCTCCCAGGGGTGTGCGCATCCGCGTGGGCTCATAGCGCAGATCGGGCTCGCGGGGCTCCAACAGTTTGGCCTGGATCTCGTCCTCCGTTCCCAGCAGATTCAGCACGTTGGGGCTGCGAAGGCCATAGCGTGCCGCCCCGGCGTACCGCAGAATCCCAAGGCCGACCATTTCGTGCAAGAGGCACTGGAAAGATTCCACAGACCGGGTCTCCCTGAAGCCCTCGGGCCACCACGAGCTGGCGGAGCGCTGGAGTGTTATGGCGTCGATTCCTTCTGTCAGGAGGCGGGAGCGGGCCTCCGGGGTGCTGCTGATCACTTCGTAGGCTAGCGTATAGGCGATGACCTCGTAACGCTTGTCGAGCTGCAACGTCCACAGGAAGCGGTCACGGATGGCAGAACGCAACTCACGGCTTCTGTAGACTCCTTCGACGTCGCTGGATCGGATCAGATATGGCGGCCCTGCGTTCCAGTCGTGCGTTGCAGCCGGCGACCGCATCAGGTGGTCAAAGAGATGTTCACAGTAGACCTGGATGAGGCTCGGGTAGTAATTGGTCTGGGACAGGATGCGGGTCACCAGTGCGGGGTTTTCGAACCGGTAGCCCAGCTGGGCAAACGGCACCTCAATCAGCGCCCGGGCTTCTTTCCATTCCCCGCGGTCCAGCAGCGGGCCGACGCAGACAGGGGTTCCGAAATGCGCAAGCGGATGATTGGCCAACGTCGTGGTCCGCTGCACATCGTGCAGTCCAGCGAAAACGACCTTGAAGCGGCGCTCGGTGCGATCCATCAACCCCTTCAACAGAGACGCTCTGGCGAATTCGCTTCCGTGTTCCCGCCTTGCATCCTCCAGCAGGAAGCGGTCCGCTTCGTCGAGAAGCAGAAGCAGCTTTCTCTGCGGATTGGCGGCCATCCACGCGGCGAGAGCCGCCTCGAAGTCTGCGGCATCGGAAGGAGGCTGGAAGGCTGCATCCACCCCGACTCTTGCAAGTTCTTCCGCAAGCAGGCGCCAGATCCCGTCGACGTGCGAGTGGTAGCCGATTCCACTGGTTTTCAGATCGATCCAGACCGCATATCGGTCATGCTCCGGGTCATGAAACCGGCGTTGCGCCTCCTTGAGGAGCGCCGTCTTGCCAAGCTGCCTTCCGCCGTAAATGAAACAGGTTCCCTGGGGATTGAGGATTGACTCGAGCGCTTCGCGGCGCCCGTAGAACATCTCGGGCGGCAGGGGCCCCGCCGAGGTCACGTAGGCCCTGACGTACGTGAACGGAAGCGTGCATGAGAAAAACGCCGGGAGCCGCAGTCCCGAGACTGTGCAGAGATGGAGCATCAGGAGGTCATCGAGGACCAGGCATGTCTGCGCGCGTTCCCGGCAGAGCCTCGCGAGGTTTCGCCGGCGGAATTCCGTCAACCGCCCGAAGAAGAACACAATCACTGGCGCCTGCTTCTGCTCGGCCGCATCACGCAGCAACGCTTCTTCGTTCGGCCGCTCCCATGAGCACATCACAAGATAGCGGCCCGCAGCCATGGACCCATACCGGGGCACCGGGCAGAAAACCCGGTCGGCCAGCGGACGCGTCTTGATCTGATACCAGCGGCTTCTCTCTCCCGGAAGCGGATTGACTTCGGGAAGTTCGAACCCGAGAAAAGAAAGAACCTCGCGGAGCTGATCGTTTTCACAGGCCGATGACCGCTTCATCTCGTGCCACGCCTGGAGAGCGCGAGCCGCACGAGCGGCCTCTGCGCCAGTAATCCGAAGGAGATCCCTGTCGAATTGCGCGTTCCGGTGCGAGATGTCGTCGATAATGGATCGCGGGTTCTGCCGCCTCTCGAGCCGGGCGAAGAGATCTGGCAGTTTCCCGAAAAACTGCATGAAATGCTCGTCTGCCGGACTGGAATCCGGCAGTTCGTTGCCCCCGAGGACGAGATCAATCCACTCGTGGGCCGTGAGGACGTCTCCCCGGTCCAGCACCTCGAGGATTCTTGCCCTTGACGGATGATCCATTGGCAGCTCGGCTTCCAGTCTGCGGCGGCATTCCGCAATCTGCTGTTCTTTCCTTTCCCGGATCTCCCTGCTTACGCCGCGGACGTCATTGAGCAGCGAACTGACGTCCAATGTCTCCATCCAGTTCGCTTCCGCCGACTCCAGCCTGACGTTGAGGTCCGTGCGGTGCATTTCATTCAGCAGGCCATGAGCTACCGCGTCCTCGAGCTCCATCCGGACTTTGAGGAGCTCGTTCCGGAGCTGGAGGCGGGCTTCCCGGAGTCGCGAGCCATGCTCCTCCTCCAATGAAGCAAGATTCTCGGGAAGCAGCTCCCCCGGCACGCGCTGCAGGATCTCCAACAGCAGCGAAGAGCGCCGGAAGTCGCCCTCCATGGCGAAACTGCGTAGCACGCTTCCCATGTCCAGCGGCTTGCCGCTGGCAAGAGATTCCAGCATTTCCAGCGCCCCATCCGTGTCGCTCCAGGACACGATCCACCGGCCAGTTATCTCGATGCCCGGTATCGGCAGCAACTCGCAGAGCATCAGATCGCCGGGATCCGCGGTGCGCTCTGGCCCGGAATCCTCGGGCTGGAAAAGCGCAAGGAACTTCCCCAGAGCAGCCCGGCAGAGACCCGCCGCGCCCGGCGTGGGGCTCACCAGGGAACCTGAGGCGAGCCTGGCGATGTCTTCTTCAGCACCCGGCGCCAACCGCAGCAACTCGTCACGAAGCCGCATCGCCTGCTGAAGCACGTGGCTTGCATTTCTCCATTCCTGTTCCTGCTTCGTGAGCCCCAGGAAGCGTTGTGCGAAGCGCGCAGCTTCGCCCAGCCGCCTTCGCAACTGCTCCAGTGCGTCCGCCGTGATGTCTCTGCCGCCTACCCGTCCGTTGTCCCTCCGGTCAGTCTTGCGGACTTCACTCCTGAACCACGCCTCACCCGCCGCCCTGCCGATGGCCTGTTGCAAGGCCTCCACATCGAAAGGTGCATCGCCGAGGATGGGTGCAATCAGCTGCCGGACAATGCGTCCTCCCTCCAGCCATCGCTGCCAGACCTTGGTGGCCGGCGCGAACTTGAAGGTAAACGTGGGTGCCTGGTCAAACCAGGTTCTGGCCTCCGCGGCCAGTCTCGCTTTCTCCTCCTGAAGGGCAGCCAGACCCCTGAGGCCGCTGACCAGAGACGTGTCTGAGATGTGGTAACGTTGTCCGAATTCGGCAACGAGCCTCGACAACTCGAGCAGCCGGTCGGCGCCACCCAGGTGGAGACTCTGGAGCACCGCAGCCGCTCCTGTCTGGGGCGCAATCAGCGCTGCGCGCAATGTTGCCGCCACCAGGAGCAGACGAAGATTCCAGTTGTAGGCGTGCTCGCCGCCAGGAAACAGGGAATCGCTGAAATTCCGAAGGTCCTCCTGCAGAATTGCGGCGTGGGCATCTTCCGCGCTGGCCACGTGAGGGCCCACCGCGGCGGCCCGGAGCACCCATGGGGGAACCGTCAGCGGCGCTCCGATGTCTCGTGCTTCCATCCACTGCGCCAGCGCCCAGGCTGCCCACAGTTTCTGGCGCGCAATCAGGCCATCCAGGATGCGTGAAAGGCGAAGCCACTCCTCCGGAGGCGCCGGTGCCGCAGCAGCTTCTGGCTGGTTGAGGGCTTCACTGGAGCCCTTCTGGTCTTCGAAGCCGTGTTTGATCGGCGATGTCTGGTCCGTAGCAGGTGGAGCCGGTGCAGCTTCCGGTTCCTCCATGATCCCAGCTGGAGAGGACGCCCCGGCCTCGTGACCAATTCCGTGCACATCACCGGTCGCCGCCTGATTCGTGCCAGCACCAACATTCTCATCGGGGCTCCCGGGAGCTGCCTCTTCCTTCTCATCCCGGGTCCCCGGGCGGGCCGGTGCTGCGGGGGAAGAAGCTGACTGTTGTGGGGTGGTCCGCCCCTCACCCTCTGTTGTCTGGTGGTCCGTCGCAGGCTCCGAAGCTCTCGCCGGCTCGGGCACGTGAAGGCGAACGGCCCCTCTCGCAGCGCGTGCAAAGACGTGGGCACTGAATGCAGCGCGAATCTGATCGAGCCGCCGAATGAACTCGTCGTCCGGCAACTGGGTGTCTTCCCCGGCAAGAGCAAGCAACGCCGCCAGTGGATGTTCCCCTCTCACCAGCTCCTCGATGGGGCCGGGGATGTCCTGGGCCGTTGCAGTATCGAGGAGTGACCTCAACTGCGCGACCATCTGGTCAACTTCGGGAATGCGGGCCGGCTGCTCCCCGTCGAAACAACGAATCGAGTCCAGCAGCTCGAGCATTGCCCGCGCCTTCTCCTGAGCGGATTGAGAGGCTGCCCTGCGTTCGCTCTGGATGAGATCGCGGATTGCGGCCTCGAGCTGATCGAAGCCCATATCCGGCTCCCCATGCGCCCTGATCTGTCCCTTCTCTGCGAGCTCTCCTCGAATGGAAAGAATCGCATCCCGGATCGACTGACAGTCCGAAAAGAGCGTTTCGAGCGTTCCAGGGCGTCCGTCTGAAAGCAGATCCGCTGCCGCCCGGAGGTCTTTCGCCACGGCGTCAGCCCTCACGCGCAACTCCTCCAGGGTCCGCAGAAGCTGTTCTCCCCTAGAATGCTGAATCCCGTCTTCTGATCTGATTCCACCCAAACCGTCAAGAGTCATCGCGCTGATCCTATCAAAACTCGAGAATTCTTTGTCCCCGCTTTGTCTATTCGTGCATCCATCACGGACTTTCGGTTTCGAGGCACTGTTTTCCACGGTGTTCGAGGTTTTGCGGAGGGGTCATTCGGCTGCGGTGGCACAGAAGTCTGTATGCAGCAATGGCGGGGGAGGCGCCTCGCAGGAATCTCATTTTCACGCCCGGCGAGATGATGAGCAATTCATCGCCCGGCCTTCACGAGCTTTGCGGCCCTCACCTGCATGGAGAATCATCCTGCCGCGGGACCCGGCTCCGGCCAGCAACCGAAATCGGGTCTTCCCAGAGGCGTAACAGACAGCCCGGCCGCGCTTGGCTCGTCCGCCACAGGGCCCCCTTGCATGCCCCGGCCAAGTTTCCGCACAGACGCCTTCGTCGGTCGCCCCTCTGCGGTGGTTTCGTTCCACGGAAGTCCGCCCCTTCCTCGCGCACGGGGCGGGATGTCGAATCGGCAATTTCGCCTTGCTCCGGGGCCTTCTGCCAGTTTGAGTTCGGCGGCCAGCAGCCCACTGGCGGCAAGGCCCCAAACGGGTCCACGAAAACGGGAACCGGCGGTTTGCATTTTGTGAGACTCCCGTCGGCGGACCGCCACAGAAGTTCTAGGGCACTCCCGAGTCTCCCCAGAGGTTCCACCGAGGGGACCTGACCCTCTTGCCAAGGAGGCTGACAAAGTGTCAAAATCAGACCCAGCGATGGCACCCGCTCATGCTGAAGTCCGCTCCCCAACCCGTTTTGCACTCATTCGCAAACAGACAGGCCTGAGTAGGAAGGAAGTGGCTGAGCGGCTCGAGGTGAGCCTGCGGACAGTGTACCGCTGGGAGCGCGGGGAGACGCAACCGGACCGCGCTACGTTTGAACTCGTCAAGCAGTGGGCTGCGGCCCGAAGCCGTGGTCCGAAGGTGCCCCGGTTCACATTTATCGACCTGTTCGCCGGAATCGGCGGAATGCGGATGGGGTTCGAAGCTGCCGGAGGCAAGTGTGTGTTCACCTGCGAGTGGAACCCCTGGTGCCAGCAGACTTACCTCGCCAATTTCGAGGCCGACCATCCCATCCATGGTGACATCCGGGGTGTGGCAGAGACAGACATCCCGCCCCATGACGTGCTGCTCGCTGGATTCCCATGCCAGCCTTTCTCCATCGCCGGAGTGTCCAAGAAGAATGCTCTGGGCCGGCCTCACGGTTTCCGGTGCGAGACCCAGGGGACGCTCTTTTTCGAAATCGCCCGGATTCTGGCATGGCACAGGCCGGCAGCTTTTCTCCTCGAAAATGTAAGGAACCTGGTATCCCATGACCGGGGAAGGACCTTCGAGGTGATCCTGAGAACCCTCAGGGATGAGCTGGGCTATCACGTGCAGTGGCGCATCATTGATGCCAGAAGCTGGGTTCCGCAGCATCGGGAGCGGATTTTCATCGCAGGGTTCCGGGAGGATACAGGCTTCTGCTTCGATGGCCTTGCGTTCCCCAGGCCGGACCAGGCACCCCGCCTCCGCGCCATTCTCCACCCGGAGGATGGTACCGAGGAAGCGGAACCACCCTATACCGAGGGCCCCAAGGCGAAAGTGGCAGCGAAATACACTCTAAGCGAGAAACTGTGGAAATACCTGCAGGAATACAGTGAAAGGCACAAGCGCCGGGGCAACGGTTTCGGCTACGGTCTTTTCGGACCGGACGACGTGGCCCGCACGCTATCCGCTCGGTACTACAAGGATGGATCGGAGATCCTGATCCGTCAGAGGGGCGCGCCGCCGAGGCGGCTGACACCACGGGAGTGCGCCCGCCTGATGGGTTTCGATGGTCCGGGCAGGCCACTCTTCAGGATCCCAGTTTCAGACACCCGCGCGTATCAGCAGTTTGGAAATGCAGTCGTGGTACCTGTGGTGGAGAGCGTAGCGAAGCTCATGCTGCCTCACATTCTCGAGCTCCGTCAGGATGCAGAAACCCGCCAGCTCAGGCTGCCTCTCGTGGGTCCCGGCGAAACGAAAGACCGCGAGATGACTCTGTTCGGATAGCAGATGACAGACATTGTCCCACCCCAGGTGAGAAGCCGGATGATGGCAGGCATCCGGGGGAAGGACACCCGCCCGGAGAAGCTGATCCGAAGCGCACTGCACAGGATGGGCTTCCGTTTTCGCCTCCATCCGGCGAATGTTCCAGGCAGGCCGGATCTTGTTCTGCCAAGGTACCGGGCTGCGATCTTTGTCCATGGCTGTTTCTGGCATGGCCACGACTGCCCGCTCTTCCGCATGCCCGGGGACAACAGAAACTTCTGGGAGAAGAAGATCGCTGCCAACCGTGCCCGGGATCGGGAGGTCTCGGGATTGTTGCAGGCACACGGGTGGAGACAGTTGACCATCTGGGAGTGCGCGATTCGGGGCATTGGGCAGCTCGGGCTGGATGAGGTCTTGCGCCGGAGCGCCGCATGGATCCGGTCGCGCCGCTCCGTCGGAGAGATCCGGGGGAAGCAATGGAAAGGTGCGTCTCGCCAGGTGAGTGGCTCGCTGCGTGGGAAGGCCGGGATGCAGTCTGGTACCTCAAGAGGCTGAGCGCGAACGACACGCTGGCAACTGGCGGGCATCAGGCGGGTCCCTACATTCCCAAGGCCCTGCTGTTTCGGGTCTTCCCCGGTATCAGCAATACCGGGATCCCGAATCCGAGGGTCAGTTTCGCCCTGCACGTGGATTCCCATGGGCAGCACCGGACATCCACCGCCGTCTGGTACAACAACCGAACAAGGGACGAGGCCCGGATCACGAATCTCGGGGGAAAGTCCTCTCCACTGCTAGACCCGGAGAATACCGGCGCCTTGACCGCATTTGTTTTCTTCAAGCCGGCCGACGGGAGCGAAGAGGCGGAGGTCCACGTCTGGATTGCGCGGAATGTGGAAGAGGAAGAGGAGCTGGAGCAGCGATTCGGTCCCGTTGAACCCGGCCAGACCGTGATCTGGCCTGCGCTGGTACAGGCCTCAGCCGAACAGCCGGATTGCAGTCTTACCGACGACCAGATCCCGGAGTTGTGGAAGATACAGTTTCCCTCCGGGGAAGAAATCCTGCGCAAAGCTCTCGAACTCTGTCCTGCCGGGGAGAACTCTGTCGACGCGCGGCTCCTTCGCCGCCGTCAGTGTGAGTTCGAACTCTTTCGGAGCCTCGAGCGCTATTATGAGCTCCCCCGGATTCGGAAAGGATTTGCCTCGGTGGATGAGTTTCTTGCCCATGCACAGACTGTGCTGCAACGGAGGAAGGCGCGCGCCGGGAGGTCACTCGAGTTGCACGTCAAACTGTTGCTTCTCGAGCAGGGATTGCGGGAACGTGTGGATTTCGAGCACGGTGCTGTCTCCGATCCCGGCACCCGCAAGGTTCCGGACTTTCTCTTCCCGTCCCTGAGCGCGTACCGTGACCCCCGCTTCCCCACCGACAGACTGAGGATGCTTGCCGTGAAGACGACCTGCAAGGACCGGTGGAGGCAGATCCTGAATGAGGCTGACAGGATTCGGGTGAAGCATCTTCTTACCCTCCAGGAAGGTGTTTCGGAGGCCCAGTACTTCGAAATGAAGCAGGCCGGGGTTCGTCTGGTTGCGCCGCAACCGTTACACGACAAATTCCCGTCAGCCATTCGACCGGAGCTACTGACCCTCGAGCAATTCCTGAGGGAGATCAGGGCCATCCTGCCCTGACCTGCTTCAGCGTTGGCCTCTCCCGCGCGGCAGCCGCAGGGCTTGCGTTCCGGACGGGCACCTCTGCCAGCAACGCGAACGTGACTCTCATCGAGTCTCCCTGGCAAAAGCACCTGAAGTTGGACGTGAAAACTGCCGATCCGATACTATGAGGGAGAGGTTTTCACAACAGAATATTGATAGCACTGGCATTTATGGAAATTACTAATTCCCAAATCAGCCAACTCATCCGTCGCATCCAGGATGCGCTTCCGAGAGCCGGCAGCATTGAAGCGGCCGTGCGGGACGTGCGCGAGGGTCTGACCGAGCTGGGCATACAGTTTCCGGAAGAATACTGGTCCCATGCCTCAGCGGAAGTGCGGCGTCTCTATCAAAAACAGATTGAGATCCTCTATTCCGTTCATGACCGGAGCAGATGGCTGAGGGAAAAGTGGTATGGGGGACCCCGGCCTGGAGACTGCCATTGGCCCTCCCTTCGGGATTATCTGCGATCGGCAAAGAGCTGGCGCGAAGAGGACATTGAGGCGCTGGACCGGTCTTCGACCGAAGTGGTGTCCCTTCTCGGGAACCCTGGGCAGAGCAGGTTTGATGTCCGCGGACTGGTGGTGGGACACGTCCAGTCAGGGAAGACCGCGAACCTCACCGCTGTCATTGCGAAAGCAGCTGATGCGGGCTATAACTTCATTATCGTGTTGGCCGGCCTCACCAACGCGCTAAGATACCAGACCCAGGAAAGGCTGCACTCCGACCTCGTGGAGCGTCATCCCCACCTGTGGGAGATCTTTTCGCCCCGGGAGCTGTGGGCGGATTTTTCCTGGCACCGTCCTGACGGGCTGCCGATGCCAGGAGACACGACACGGCTTCTGGTGGTCAAGAAGAACCGGGCTCCTCTCGGGCATCTCAAAAGATTAATCAGGAACACTCTGCCGATAGTGCGCGAAAAGACGAAGGTGCTGGTCATCGATGACGAGTGCGATCAGGCCAGTGTCAACGCTGCTGGAGGGGCCGGAGATATCACTGCCATCAATCGCCGGATCAGGGAAATCCTGGCTCTCCTGCCAGCAGTCAGCTATGTCGGTTACACTGCGACGCCGTTTGCCAACGTCCTGATCAATCCTTACGTCGAAGAGGGCCAGCTGGACGACCTCTACCCACGCGACTTCATCACCAGTCTCCCAGCCCCTCCCCATTACTTTGGTGCAGCCAGACTCTTCGGGATGCCGCCTGCCGATCCGGCCAACCCGACTCCCGAAGAGGAGGGCCTGGATATGATCCGGAATATCCCCGACGAGGACGAAAACCGTCTTCAGCCAGCCCACCGGGGCAACCGGGATGGCTTTTCTCCCGCAATGCCGGAGTCTCTGGAAAACGCACTGCTCTACTTCCTTGCCGCCTGTGCCGCGAGGAGGATCAGGGGGCAGCAGAATGCTCACATGACCATGCTCGTGCACACGTCTCCCTACATCGTGCTGCACGAGAAGGTTGCCCGACTTATTTCCTCGTGGCTGGAGAATCACCGGGACGCACTGTCGCGGCCAGACAGCGAACTTGCGGGACGGCTCGCTGGATTGTGGGAATCCGAGCAGAACAGGGTTCCGCCTGAGAGCGTAGGGGCCGACCGCATCAGCCCGAGTCGGATCCGCGGTGAGATTGCACGCGTGCTTGATCAGGTCGAGGTCGTCGTCGAGAATTCGCGCAGCCTCGAACGAATCGACTATTCCGGGCAGCCTCGTACGTACATCGTCGTCGGCGGCACAGTCCTCTCCAGGGGGCTGACACTGGAAGGTCTGACCGTAAGCTATTTCCTGAGGTCTGCAAATCAGTATGACACGCTGTTGCAGATGGGCCGGTGGTTTGGATACCGTCCCGGCTATGAAGACCTGCCGAGGATCTGGACCTCGGAGGAGCTGAAACTGAAATTCAGGGCGCTTGCCGGAATTGAAGACGAGATTCGTGCCGAGATCGATCAGTACAAGAAGCAGCAACTGACTCCGAAGGATCTTGCGGTGCGGATCCGCACCTTGCCGGGGATGGCCGTCACGGCGCCAAACAAGATGAGGGCAGCGCAGGTGGTCAGCATTTCGTTCTGGGGCACCCACAGACAGACTTTTCGATTCCAGCACAGGGATGCAGATGTCCTGGACGCGAACTGGCAGACCGCCGCAGAGCTGGTGAACCGGTGCGAGAAAAAGCAGCTCCGGGATCCGGGTTCCCGCAACCGTTTGTGGCGCGATGTTCCGCTTGAGGTTGTGCTGGATTTCCTGACAGGCTTCCTGCCGCATCCCACCCATGCGGACCTGAGTGCGGAAGTTCTTGCGAAGTTTGTTGAGGAGACCGATGACAGAAGGCTGGAGTTCTGGAACGTCGTCCTGGTGGAGCCGGAGCAGGGGGCTCCCTCGGAGCGTGAATTGGGGGTGCTGGGGAGAGTAAGGACGGTGCGTCGCTCACGACTGGCCGGAGACGAGACCATGGCGGATATCAAGGCGCTCATGTCGCGCAGGGATCTGCTTCTGGACTGCCCGGAGGACACCAGACAGCCTGGCCAACCTGCCTCCGACGAAGACTGGGAGTCCCTCAAGCAGTTCCGGCGAAAAGTCGTTGGGGACAAGCCGTTGTTGCTCCTGTATGCGATCGACAGGAACTCCCGGCCAGAGCGACCATGCCATACCCGTGCTCCTCTCGATGCCGTTCGCGATGTGCTGGGGTATGGCATCGTTTTCCCCGGCTCTGTAACGGAAGGCGGGAAGTACGTTTCCGTCAGGCTGCGTCCGCTGCTGATCGAAGACCTCGAAGCGGCGGAAGAAGAGGAAATGGAGCTGGCGAGAGAGGCTGGCCTCGAGTGACACCATGAGAGCGGTGGAAGCATGGCGCATCCTGCGAATTGGGACCGAGGGTGACCAGCTTGCTGGAGTCGCGACCCTGGATAGCGGAATCGACAGCAAGTGGGGACGCCCCCGGTTTGCTCTCGGACCGATGAAACAGGCCCGGTTTCTTGTACCTGTCTCCCGTACCAGCACGTTGGACAGGGCGCCATCCTCCGATGCGCTTCAGACGGGTATCCTGTCTCTGGTTGTAGAGGGAAATCTGACCCATTTTCTCGACCTTCAGTGCGTTGATCCGGCTCTCGAATCCGTATTCGGCGACGTCGTAGACGAGATCGCGGCCAGAATCTCCGCCGGGCGCGAGCCGGCAGCTGCAGCCATCAGAACACTCGAAGATTTCCGCAGTCTGCTGACCATTTCCCGAGAGCGGGAGGTCTCCCTCGCGAGTATTGCCGGCCTGGTAGCCGAGTTGATCGTCCTCAACAGCCTGCTTGACAAGTCATCACGATCGTGGCTCAACTGGGTAGGCCCTCTGGGAGACAGACACGACTTCCGCAGCAACAGGCTATCGCTTGAAGTCAAATGCTCTACGCGCCTGAGTAACAGGACGATTACGATCAACTCGCTGGAGCAGCTGGAGCCTCTGCCGGACGGCGAGCTGTTCCTCACTTACTACGTTCTCGAGCGGGTTCCGGACGGCCAGATTTCGGTCGCCTCGCTCGGCCTCCGCGCCCTTGAGAAATCATCGGACGCTGAAGGGTTCATGAAGCGCCTGCAAAGAGCAGGATGCCCGGACCCCCGGAACGCGGAGTGGAACAGACACTCTTTCCAGCTTTCGACGCAACACTCCTACAGGGTAGGAGGCGACTTTCCCCGTCTGGTTCCTTCGATGATCGAGGGGGGCTGCCTGCCAGCAGGAATCGCCTCGATCACCTACGAGATCGAGGTGTGCGCTCTTCATCCGTATGAGATGAGCACCGAAGATTGGGAGAAGCAGATAGGGAGGATTGCAGGATGCCCCTGACTCTCTACTCGGAGCCGTACTGCCCTACAGGCAATATCGGGGAGAATCTCAAGAAACTTCTCGGTGCACCCACAACAGACCCTCTCCAGACGGCAATCCGGGAAGCACTTCAGAACATCGCCGATGCAGCAAGGCTTGGTTGCGGACCACGGGTCCTGATCCGTTTGAGAAGGTTATCTGCCGAACAGCGCCGCACGCTGCGAGAAGAAGTCTTTCATGAAATGCCGCCCGAGGAGGAATCAGCAGCCGCACTTCGCAGATTTCTGAACGATCCCAACGCCTTTGTGCTGGAAATCTGCGATTTCGACACGGTGGGACTTGGCGGTCCAACGCGGGCTGACGAGATGCCCACTGGCACGAGGTGCACGGATTTTGTCGATTTTCTCCTCAATGTAGGCAGTCCTCGCGATACGGTTCACGGAGGTGGGACCTACGGCTTTGGGAAAACGGCACTGTATCGGGTGAGCCGCTGTACAACAATCATCGTGGACACATTCCCGTCAGATCCGGAGTTCAGGCAACAGCGCCTCATGGCCTGCCACCTCGGACGATCCTTTGCACGCCGGTCGAACCGCAAGGAGAAAAAGTTCACTGGTCGACACTGGTGGGGCAGGCCAATCGGGGGAGGCACCGGAGGTGTTGAGCCGCTGACCGGAGATCAGGCCCGTAACCTGGCGCAGCAGTTGGGTTTCCCGGGACGATCAAAGACGAGTACGGGAACGTCCATCATGATTCTCGATTTTGCCCGTCCTGCCGGAGATGGAGAGCAGGATGAACCGGAAGACCCTTCGGTTACCGGGAACCGGATTGTCGAGACGATACTCTGGAACTTCTGGCCGCGAATGATGGAGTCCACTCCCCCTGAGCGCAGGTTTACCGTTGACGTGGAAGTCGAGGGGGTTCGGTTGCGTATGCCGGCCCCTGAGCAAACTCCGCCGCTGGATCTGTTTTCCATTGCCATGGATAAGGTTCGCTCCGGCGATGGTTGCGTGGAAATCCGGTCCCAAAGGCCTGCAAAGCGGCTGGGAACGCTGGCGATTCAAAAGGGTCCCCGATCCAAGCGATGCCCTCTGGTCGGCAATCACAGTGTTTTCCCAGAACGTGCGCATCATATTGCTCTTATGCGTCCGGTGGAGCTGGTCGTCAAATATCTTGAAGGCCCTGCCATTCCAGATGAATCTCTGGAATGGTGCGGCGTATTTCGCGCGAGTGACGAAGAGGAAGTGGAACGCGCATTCGCTGAATCCGAGCCTCCTGCGCACGACGATTGGATTCCATCCAATCTCCAGAACCGCCATCAGAAAACGTTCGTTAATGTGGCGCTCCGGAGAATTGGAGAAGAAGCGCAGAGGGTGGTGAACGCCAACGGGGGGCCTAAGCCACCGCCGGGCCTTGCCACTCCGCTTGCGCAGGTGGCTGACAGGCTGGGGCGTTTTCTCGACCATGTGACCGGCGATGGACCCGGAATTCCCCCCCCTCGCAGAGGCGGGCAACCGCATGGGGGGAGGCCGGCCCCGGATGGCTCCGTGCGCCCAGCTTTCAGGCGTCTTGAGGAGTATCAGGGCAGGGTGGTGGCTGTGTTTGAAGTACGCGTTCCCGACGCTGTCAGTTTGCGCGGAAAGGTGCTGACTGCCGATGCGGCAGTTGTTGTGGACGGCAGATCTGAGACGCCGGACCCTGAACTGATGGCGCCGCCCAGAGTGCTCTGCTTCAGGAGGATTGGAACGGGGCAGATTCTCGCAAGTGGCAACAGCCTGCGCGCGGAAGGGCGCGGTGAAAATGTCGAGGTTCTGGTGGAGATGCCTCCCGATTGTGCCGTGAAGCTGGAAACGCGGCTGGCCGAGGAGGAAAAGAATGGATAGAAGGATTGCGTTTCCATTTCTGACTCTACCGCCAGACGCAATAAAGGCGGATCCATGGCAAGTAAGCATTGACGGTGGACCTGAAGGCGACCTGCAAGGTCACATTGATGGATGGGATTACAACAGTGTGCTGATACTCCACAGGAAGATCCGGGTTGACCCACCGAGTGCTTTGAACGCCCTCCAGCTTGAACCGGACGACTTCATCCCCGGTGTCGTGGTCCGCCTGGGAACCGGCTCGAGCCTGCTTCCCCGGCTTGTCGTGGCCTCGGAGATTTGCTCGATCCCGCCGGGCTGGGAGCCGCTTGACATCAGACTCGACGTGAATGGCGCGCAGCTTTCCACGGCATTGTTCATTCACACGGACCTCGTACTGCTCAGACAGCCGGAATCGGCGTCTGCACTCTCGCCTCGTGATCTGGGAGACAGAATCTGGTCCGACCAGGCAAAGGTGTGGCTCGAAGGACCCGAGCCACGCTTCCCGATCGAGGAGGCGGTGCTGGAGGATCAATTCGCCCCGTGGAAACTCGTTTGGGTTCCCGGAGACTGGTCCCGGGACTTTCATGGGGCTGTGCGCCTGTGTCTCAACAGGAACAGGTCCGACGTAATCCAGAAGGTGACCGGGGAGGACCCATTTACTCTTCAGACGGTCATGGCGGATGCAATCGGACAGCTTGTGGAGGGATTCCTGGCGGAGGATGATCCTGTAGCGCTTGCTGGCGAATGCCCGGAAGGATCGCTTGGGGATCAGGTCTCCCGCTGGATTCATCTGCTTTTCCCCACGGGAGGGATCGCTGCGGCCAGACAGGCACTTGCGACGGATCGAGGCGGATTCAGACAGAAGGTCTGGCAGCTCTCATTCCTGGAGGAGGACTGAAATGGTGATTCTTCTTCCAAGACTTCCCCAGACCGCGGCAGTCCGGCTACTCAGTAAATTTCTTGCGAACGACGCGAACACAGCAGTCAGCTTCGACCCGCACGACCTGCCGTCAGAGGTACGATATGCGCCAACGGGCGGAGTGCGCGTGACGCCAGCGCAGCTTCAGGAGCTGCACAGAGAGATTTCCAATCTTGCAAGACAGTGCGGATTCCCTTCCGGCAGGCCGTCTTTCCCGGAGTTCGATTTCCGAACTGCTGTATATCTGGGCGAGAATCCCCTATTCGCATCGGGCGAAGCACTCCGCGACGACGTATGGTCTTTTGTTTCTATTGTCATGTTTCCCTCAATTGTGCGGTGGAGGTTTCAGGACAGTCGGGAGAGATACCTGGGCGGGGTCCGGAATACCTTCCAGAGGCTATGGATGCGCGCGAGAGTCCTTGATCGGGGCATCAATCATCGGGACCGCTGGGGGCTGATCAGGGATCTCACCGAGGACGCGCTGGTCCAGATCCTCGAGCGCCCCAGCATTGGAGCAGATCCCAGAATCGCCCGACACCTTGCAGAAGCCTGGGTCCGCGCCAGAGACAGCTACGGACAGGATGGGCTGGAGAATTCCATGCGGGCCGTGACGAAGATCTTCCGAATGCGGAATGTCATCCGCGCATACGAGGCCCTCCCCGATGAGCTGCTGGCTGAGGAGTTTGACGAACTTTTCGCGCGATTCGCTCCAGACAGGAAGAGCAGACGAACCAGGTCTCGCGTCCTCAGGATTCCATTGATAGGGAGGCTGCTTCAGGCGGGGGAGTAGAATCTGCGCGATCAGCTGCAATGTCCGGACTTTCGGCCTTCGTAACCCGCAACGAGTCTATTGTCTTCAGCGGGATGATTCGCCCGGACCTCCTCTTCGCCCCCAACACAGCCTGGCATGGGCAAACGTAAGGTCTACTTTACAGACGGATTGGCGCGGTTCGCGGCGTTCTCTCCGCGGACCCGATGCAGACCCTAGCACAAGGGAATCCCGGTGACGACATCCTTGTTTCGGCGTACCCAACCAGTGGCTCCTGCCACGTGCGACCGATTGTGTGGCGTGACCGGTGGCCTGATGGCCTCCCTCCGCTGCCCCCACAAGCGCCTGCCTGTTGATCGCCGTCTGCCTGCCCTTCTATGATCCTGAGACCGGTGCCCTTGAGGTTTGAGGGACAGGTGCAAGAGGCGCCATTCTTCGTGACAGTTGGCTTATGACTGCTGGCTTATGCAATGGATTTTTCTCGCAGTCGCAGGCTCACGCTGCGAGCCTGCGTCGGCAGGAGAGTGGGAGTGAGAAGGATGGCCGGTGCGGGACGCTGGCCGCCCGGATGGAGGTGGCGCTCATGGACAACCCGTTGCAGGACTGGACGCTGTTTGCGGCCTGGGAGGAGCGGCTCGCCGGGCCGTGGCAGGATGCCTGCCCGTTCTGGGACCGGCCGCTGACGCCGCAGACCCGGTTTCTGTACTACGAGAGCACCGCGCCGCTGCCCTGCTGCTTCTACCTCGGCGCCTATCTGTGCGCGCCCGACTGGCGGCTGCTGGCGGCCGAGCTGCGGCACGTCGTCCTGCCGGATGCCTTCGGCAAGTACCTCTGCCGGCACGAGTGGAGCGACCCGCGCATTCCGATGCCGGCCGAGGATCTGCTGGAAGGCGCCCGCCTGGCTGGGTGGACGGAGGCGGACGGCCTGACCGTCATCAAGCAGATCGTCGCAGCCGTGGACGACGCCGTCGCCTCGCCCGACGAGGCCGCGGGATGGCCGTTGCTCAAGGAGGCCTGCCGGATCTTCAACGAGGAATGGCGCACCGGTAGCTGGTACTTCACGCTCCGGGTCCTGCCATCGCTGGAGGCCGTCATGAGTGACGCAGGCATCATCCAGGATGGAGAAGTTCTGGTGGACGATGCCGACGATCCGGAAGACCCAGGGCTGCTGTACCAGCGCTGCTTCGAGGATCCGGAGGCCAACCAGAAGCTGCGGGACTACCTGCGCGAATACGTCCGGATGTAGGCGGGGCGGCGGCAGGCAGTGCGTGAGCCTCGCCGGCAGGAAATCGGGCACGTCGGGGTGGCCCTTCAGATCCCGGCCGAGGCAGTGCGAGCGCCCTGTCTTGCATCCCTGCGCATTTCTGGCCCGGAACCGGGAGCATCCGTGAGTCATCCGCCTCGGGGGGTAAATACACACTGGAGGATGCCTGCGGAGGCCGCACCAACAAAGCAGCACCCGCCGAGCCGCTCCGGACTATCTTCCCCCGCTCCCCTGCCCTGTTCTCCCGGCACCGAGCCTCTTCTGCTCTGAGTGGTGTTCGCCCCGCTACGGAAATCATCCCCCGCAGCCGAAGAGAGAAAGCAGCGGGTTCCCGTTCTGGGGTCGGCGGCGGGCTTCGG
>JAVQWE010000006.1:0-15046 GCA_033579175.1 Phycisphaerales bacterium
GAGGCAGATCGGAACTGCAGTTGATTCCAGCCCATATGAGGCACTTTCAGTCCCACGGTCTGATCCACATTCAGTCGCTGACAGCTTCCACCGAGCACGCCCAGCCCCTTGTGTTCCCCATCCTCGTATCCCACTTCAAACAGCATCTGCAGACCTAAACAAATGCCCAGGAAAGGCCGACCGGCGGCTATGTGACCAAGAATCGGCTCTTCCAGACCGCGCTGTCGGATGGTCGCCAGGGCATCGGCGATCGCGCCCACCCCCGGCAGCACCAGCCGCGCCGAAGAGCGAATCTCACTGGCACTTTCAATAATCCGCGCGTTGACTCCCACGTGCTCGAATGCCTTCTGCACGGAACGAAGGTTAGCCATGCCGTAATCGAGGATGCTGATCGACATTGCTGCAGCGCAACCGGTACCGGGTCGTTAGTCCCGTCTTCTCAGAAATGCAAGCGGCTTGCGGTTAATCCGACCAAGCCCTGCCCCATGGACCGCGAGCATGTTGCGTTTGTGATCGGAGCGGGCGTGGACGCAACTCATTATGGCATAAAAGTTTGCAGAAATCCGGCAATCTGCGCTTCCAGTTCCTTCCCGCCCACTTCGAAGATGTCGTTGTGGTCTCCCTGATCATAGGCCAGAAGCGTCACCTTTCCCCCTGCGGCGGCGGCGAGCTGCTCGGACATGAAAAACGGCACTGTGCGATCCTGCCGGCCGTGCACAATCAGAATCGGTACTCGGATCGACCGGATTTTCGTCAGATTATCAAACTTGTAGCGCAGGATGAGCGATGTCGGCAGCCACGGCATCACATATCGGCCCATCGCCGGAAGACTGGTGAACGGGCTGAAGCAGATCAGGCCGCAGAGGGGCTGCCGCGAAGCCAGGTCGATCGCGGCAGCGCTGCCGATCGACATGCCGATGGCCAGAATCCGGTTCTTGTCCACGTCGTCCCGACCGATCAGGTGTTCATAGGCGGCGTCGGCGGTGGCATAAAAAGCCCTTTCGCTGGGCGACCCGTCGGCCATTCCGTAGCCGACGTATTCGACGGCAAGCACGTTGATCCCCATCGTGCGAAAGAAATCCACATCTCCGAGGGTTTGAGCCAGAAAGGCGCCATTGCCATAGAAGAGAATGGCCGTTGGACGCCGAGAAGCGTCGGGAAGGACACCCAAGTCCCGATTGGAGGCCTTGGAGAAAACCGCGAACGTGCGATTGCCATCACGCGTTCGCAATTCGATCAGTTCAAAGGTGGAACGGGGAGTAACCACCGCGGTCGGGTCTCCCTGACTGGCGGCGCCCGGAAAGATGATCTTGTCCTGAAGACACCCCATTCCAACGCACACTCCCAGATAAATCAGTAGCGCGCTGCGCATCAACCGTAGAACAGGCCGGCCGATCGACTGCCCTCCGGAAAGCCGGGAGTTCTCCTGCTCAACAGGGCCGGCGCCGCTGGGATTTTCCGGGGGTTGGGGGCTCATCGCGAGGCTCCGGCCTGCATCCCTGTCACATCACCGGATGTTACGCCATCGCCGGACCGCTCGGAAGCCGGGAGGTGGCAGCCGCTTCCTGCATGGGCAACCACCGTGCTTGACGGCGGCCGCCGCCGCGCCGACCATCGACCGGCAAGGAACGCATCGTGTCGCGAGGGATCGCACTGCTGACCACGCTTCTGCTGGGGTCTTTCACCTGGGGGCAGAGCACAACCCTGCCGGAACCCCGCTGGCGTGCCTTTCTGATCACGTTTTCTCCCGGGCCGGCGCTCTGGGAGCGCTTCGGTCATAATGCTCTGTTGATCTACGACAGCCAGCTCGATCGCAATTATTGTTACGATTTCGGGAATTTTGATTTCGAGCAGCCCGGATTCCTGCGTCGATTCATCCTCCGCCAGATGCTCTACTCGGCCGAACGGAAGGATGTGGAGCAGCTCCTGAGCGAGTATCGCCTGCAGAACCGGCAGATCACGGGGCAGTCTCTGCAGCTTTCCAGCGATCAGGCGGAGCAATTGTGGCGGAACCTGGAACTGAACGTGCGCGAGGACCGGAAATTTTACGCTTACGACTATTATCAGGACAATTGTTCCACTCGAATCCGAGACCACCTCGATCGCGTTACCCATGGGGCGCTTCGCGCCGCTTTGGAAAGCTTGCCGACCGGCACGACATATCGGCACCACACGCGCCTTGGTCTGGCCTATCAGCCGTTGCTGCTCGCGGGGGTGGATTTCCTGCTTTCCACACCCGCTGACAGGACGTTGTCAGCGTGGGAGGAGTGCTTTCTCCCTGAGCGTCTGGCAGCGCACGTTCGTACGGTGAAGCTGGATGGAGCGGCGCTGGTCCTTTCGGAACGGCAGATGAATCCCTACCTCGATGAAACGCGATTGATCCGTGTTCCAGCAAGGGAGCCGCCTTTGCTTGCCTGGGGCGGTGGATTGGGACTGGTCATCGGGGTGGCGTTGGCGTCGTGCGGACTTGTGGCAGACAGATCGGCGGTCGGGCGGGGGCTGGCGGGTGCCGTCTGGGCCGGCTGGGGGCTGTTGGCCGGGGTCGCAGGATCACTGCTGTTGCTGATGTGGCTTTTGACAGATCACCGCGCGACGTATGCCAACCTGAACCTTCTGCTGGTGTCTCCCCTGTCCTTGGCGTGGCTGGTGCTTGGCCCGCTGGCGGCCCGGGGAAGGGCTGTGGAGGCATCACGATGGCTGGCGGCAGGGCTGGTGGCGATGGCGATTCTGGCAATCGTCATCAAGGGCATCGGCGGCAGTCGTCAGGAGAACTGGCCCATCGCAGCCTTCGCGCTGCCTGCGACGATGGGGATGCTGGCCGGGGTTGTCGTGTGCTGTCGCGGCGCTAGACTCTTGAAGCGAGGATCGCCCGATGAACAGGACCATTAATCTGCTGAATCTTTTCGTGTGCGGGATGGTGCTGGCCGGCTGCGCCGTCACCCCTCCCCCGGCCGGGAGCGAATCGGATCGCCCGCGCCCGCGGCCGGCGCTGAAGAACATCCCGCCTCCCCCCAAACCGCCTCCGGTTCCTCCGCGGCAGGAGGTGGCACTGGATGAGAAGCTGCGCGAAACGGCGCGGCAGCAGATCGTCACCAGCTCACAATCGAGTGATATTGTCCTGCGGTGTCAGGCGATGGAAGCGGCACAGATCGCCGGTGGCCCCGACGCAATTACCGTGATTCTCCGTGGTCTGAAGGACAGGGAACCCTATGTCCGCTTCGCCGCGGCGCTGGCTGCGGGCAGTTTGAAGCTGGAATCGGCGCGAGCGCGCCTGCTGGAGCTGGCCGACGACCCCGACGCCAATGTCCGCGTGGGTGTGCGGTATGCGTTGCACAAGCTGGGCGATCGACGGCTTTCCCACGATCTGGAGAAGCTGGCGATGGATCCGAACCCCACCGTTCGACGGAACACGGTGATGGTGCTCGGACTGCTGGGAGAGCCCAGCGCGGTCAAGGTTCTGTGGCCGTTGAAGCGCGATCTTGACCCGGCCGTGCGAATTCAGGTGGCCGAAGCCCTGTGGCGGCTGGGGAACGAAACCGGCTTGGAAGACTGCGTGGCTGCTTGCGTGAGCCAGTATCCGGATGAACAGATCATCGGCGTGCTGGCCCTGGCCGCGCCGCGTGATGCGCGGGTCCGGGGGCACCTACGGGGGAAGCTCACGACTCCCTACGAAGAGGTCAATCTCGCTGCCGCCCGGGCGTTAGGCATGCTCGGGGATGACTTGGGCTACGGGGTGGCGTTGAAGGGCGCCCGCTCGTCCGATCCTCGGCAACGGGCATTGGCGGCTCTGGCTTTCGGGGCGATCGGGCGGATGGATGCGCAATCCATCCTCGAGCTGCTTCTGCGCGACAGCGACGAAAGTGTGCGTCTGGCGGCGGCGGTGGGTGTGTTGCAATTGAAATCGAGTTAAACGACGTTGCCACGGTCGCGGCGGCAGGATCGTGGGTTTCTACGGGGGGGTGTTCGGCCATGGTGCCGTCTCAGGCAGGGGTGGAACCTGCGGTTCGCAGGATTTGCCCGGGTTGGACATTGAGTTTGCCCAGTAATCCAGACTCGCAGGAACCGGCAGGCGACCGCACCTCTGGACGCGGAGGATCGACGAGATGGTTCCCTCAGCGATCATCCGGCCTTTCGCTGCACGAACGGACACGGATCATCTGCGAACAGCCCCCGCTTCGGCCGGATCTCATCGATCGTGGGCTCCGCGGAGACGCGGCAACCACCCGCCTGAAGGGATTGGAGAAGGAAAAGTCGCGGCGCTACCCGATGGCGGGGGAACTGGAAGCCGACTTGGAGCGTCTGCTGGCATACCAGCGGAGTCTGGCCCGTCCGGCGACCCGTCTGGAGAAGGCGGTCGATCGGATGCTTGAGTCGTTACATCGACTTTTCGGGTCGTGTCGGTATGCTGTGCAGATCATGAAGCGTCGGCAGATGACGATCTTCGGTTTGATTCTGGCGGCGGCCGCTGTGGGAGGCTGCACCCGGGGTTACACGCTCGAGACGGGGTATAAAGTCCGACCGCTGCAAGCGTCTCCGACGGAGATTCGGGGGTTTTACGCCGAGCGGTTCACTCCTGAAGCCCGCGCTGCCCAGCTCGAGCGCGAGCAGGAGCGCGCCGCCCGACGGCCTCAGCCCGGGTATTGACCTGCGTTTTCCGGATCGATCCGGTGCCACGCGGGGGTGCGGCCGGGCGGTGCGCGTGGAAAGCAACTCAGCGCAGCGCCTACAATCAGTTCCAGTGGAGCATTCGCCTATGATCGAACCGCATGAGTTCGTCCGGGCCGTGCAACCGCTATTGGAAAAACGCGATCTCCGCGGGCTGGTTGAGCTTCTTCGCCGTCGGTGGAGCAAACAGCAGATTGTCGAATTGCTTCGGGGGAATGATGTCGATGCCCGCAAGGTGGCGATGGTGGCGCTGTCTCTGGTGGGCTGCCGGGAATGTCTTTGCGAGCTGATCCATCACCTGAAAGACCCTGATCCGGTGGTGAATCAGGTTGCCGAACACGCGATCTGGTCCATCTGGTTCCGCCTCGGCTCGGCGCCGGCGAATTGTGAGGTTCACCGCGGGGTGCAAGCGATGAACGCCGGCCGGTATGATCAGGCGATCCGCCATTTCACCCGCGCGATCGAAATGTGTCCGGATTTTGCAGAGGCCTGGAACCAGCGGGCGGTGGCGCGCTATCTGACAGAGGACTATGCCGCGTCCTTGTCTGATGCCCATCAGGCGGTGGCGTTGAATCCGCATCACTTCGGGGCGTGGTCGGGAGTGGGGCATTGTTGCGCGTGCCTTGGACGCTTTGATGAGGCCATCGAGGCTTACCAGCGCGCGCTGGAGATCAACCCTCACCTGGATTGCGTGGCCGAGGCCATCGTGGAATTGCGCACCCGGCTGAATTGAACGAAACCCCTTCGGAAGACGATTCCCGCTTCGGGACAACATGCCGTGTGAACCCTCGAGAAATCCCCCCTCGCGCAGACCTCGCCAGAGGACGATGCAGTCGGTCGATCCGCGTAATCCGGACGCCTGCCGGGAGAGGGTCGCCACGTCACCCGTCCTCGAGGCAGGGGGCACGTCCCGTGCCGATCCACGGATTCATCCCGCGCTTCTTGCGAGCCTGAAGCAGAATCCACTTTCGCCTGTTTATAATCTGTGATCCATGGACTGTCCGGCACTCAATCGGCTGATTCGAGCTTCCCGGCTTCGATGGTCTGCCGCACAGCTGGCGGAGTCGGCGGCCGCGGGGGCGCTGGCGGGTTGCGTTGCCGGCGGGGCGTCCGCAGCGTGGCTGACGTGGCAGGGGGAACCATCCGTGCTCGTGACCGCCGGGCTGATCGCGCTGGGCACTATCTGCGGAGGACTGGTGTCGCTGGCGAAACTTCCATCACTGGCAACGACGGCCCGCCGACTCGACGCCCAGCATCTGCAGAAGGAATTGTTCTCCACGGCTCACGAACTCACGCAAGGGGGGAAGTGGTTCGATTCGGCGATTGGACAGGCTGTGCTGGCACAGGCCGAAGCCATGGCTGCAAGGCGCTCGCCGAGGGACTTTCGGTTCTCCCGCTGGTCGGGACGGGCGTTCGGCGCATGCGTCGTTGCGGTGGGGCTGACGTTGACGCTCTCGGCCATCGGTTCCAGCCATGTTGACCGACCGATTCTGGAGGCGGAGGGGGCGGCCGTCGGCCGTGACCCGGGCAGCCATCGGCCTGCGGAATCGAAAGACCGGGTCGGGAATCTCGTCGGCACAGAATTGCCGGGACGGCAGAGGGCCCGGGGGCAGGTTGCGGAATCCCTGCGGCGCCGGGTTGAGTCTCGTGGCGCGGGGGAATGGGCCGGCTTGGGGCGGCAAGCCTCCTCGGAGAGTAAAAGCACGGACGGGCGAGCTTCAGGGGAGGGGGGAGGCTTCAGCCGGACGGAAGCGCCGCAAGCGTTTCTGGAGCGGGCGCCCTTGGGGCAAGCGGGTCCGGGCGGATCAAGCGACCGACGTGACGCACAAGCGGGCGGAGGGGCATTCGAAAGGGTGGATGGATCGACGCAGTCCACGCCCGCAGCGGAACCCGCTGCTGCCGAGGCCGCCGGAGTGCACCTTGCGGCAGACGAAAGCGGGCGGATGAGCCCGTCAGCCCGCCGCACCGTCCTTCGGATGTTGCGGCAGGGGGAAATTCCGGCGGAGTATCGGGCGATCGTCCGGGAGTATTTTCTGCGCGACTGACCCGTCGCTTGAGGGCAGGATCGCCAAGGGAGCGGACTCGGCGGAACGGTTCCATGGCTCAGTTGGAGTACCGTTGCAGGTGCAGAGGCAGGTGCCAGATTCTTATCGCAATCTTAATATTGTGTTAGGTCAGGTCGCGAAATTTGATCGATGTAAGTCTAGTTCAAATCTACACTTATGGCGAATTCGCCAAAATGTTCCGCGCGGAACAACGACGCGCCGGGAGCGGCTTTCGTTGTGCGCGCGGGATCATCGCCCGACCCGGAGGGCTGATGCCAGTGCATGCGCGGGTCAGGTGCTACTCGTGGTTGGGGAGGACGTAGTGAAGCGGCGGCCCTCCGGGCACGGACTGGGAATCTCCCCGCAACGATCCAATCTTTGCGTTCTTGGGGCAGGGTCTTCGAGGCGGCCTCCCGCCGCATTCAGAAACCGACCTGCCCCCCGGCCATTGTTCCGCGCGGAACATTGGCCCGCAGCTCGAACTGGCCGCGGAATTGCAGGAGCGAACCCGTGCGAAGGGAAAAGCCGCGTTTCGGACGGCGAAATCCGGTTCTTGCGGCCGTGCGATGTGCGTCAAGCCCCAAGACTCGCAGTTCAAAACCGAAAACCGTTTTTGATTTTGCCGCGTTTGGGTAAATCTGGAACCGTTCACACTTCCAGCAGCAGGCGCTGCGGGTCTTCCACCAGTTCCTTGACGCGAACCAGGAACTGCACGCTTTCCCTGCCGTCGATGATGCGATGGTCGTAGCTGAGTGCGACATACATCATCGGGCGCACCACCACCTGACCGTTCACCACAACCGGTCGATCCTTGATCGCATGCATGCCAAGAATCGCCACCTGCGGGGGGTTGATGATCGGTGTGGCCATCAGGCTCCCGAACACCCCGCCGTTGGTGATCGTGAAAGTTCCTCCGGACAGTTCGCTGATCTGCAGTTTGCCGTCACGGGTGGCCTGCGCCAGCCGCTTGATCTCACTCTCAATCCTGGCAAACGACATCAGATGCGCGTTTCGCAACACGGGTACCGCCAACCCGCGATCGGTGCTGACGGCGATTCCGAGATTGACGTAATCGTGATAGACGATGTCATCACCATCGATGCTGGCATTGACGCGCTCCCATTCTTTCAAGGCCTGACAGACGGCCTTGGCAAAGAAGCTCATGAAGCCCAGCCCGACACCGTGGAGTTTCTCGAACTGCTCTTTGTATCTGGCGCGCAGCGCGATCGCTGCCGACATGTCGATTTCATTGAATGTCGTCAGCGTGGCGGTGGTCTGCTGACTCTTGACGAGGTTTTCGGCGATTTTCCTGCGGATTTTGCTCATGGGCACGCGCCGGACAGGACCATCCGGGGTCGTGACCGAAGCAGTCGTCAAGGCCTTGGCCGCGCCAGGATCAACATCCGTCGCAGGCTGGCTGGACGATTGAGCAGGCGGGGCGCCGGGGGATTCCCCGGCATCCAGGAAGTTGACCACGTCTTCTTTCGTGATCCGCCCACCCGGTCCGGTAGCCGGAATCTTGCTCGGATCGAGCTTGTGTTCTTCGACCATCCGCCGCGAGGCCGGCGTGAGCTTCTCCCGGGGTGAGGGTGGGGGCTGGGCCGGTGCGGCCTGATCCGAAGTTGCCGGCCGGCTCGTTTCGCCGGCCGAGGCCTTGCCGTCAGGCTCGACCGTGGCGATGACGTCTCCGATCCGCACCTTGGCCCCCTCCTGAACAACCCGTTTCAACACCCCGGCGGCGGTGCTGGGGACGTCCACGTTGGCTTTATCGGTTTCCAGCTCGGCCAGTGCCTCATCCAGCTTGACGAACTCGCCGTCACGCTTGTGCCACTTGACCAGCACAGCTTCGGTGACGCTTTCTCCCATCGACGGGACATGAACTTTCGTTGACATGGCAGCTCGATTGTAAATCCGGTCGCGCTAAAGGAAAGCACGACGGCTCGGCTGTATGGCGACCCGCCCCGGGCCGGCAACTGCGCGGGCACGGTTTTCAGCGGGGGTTCCCTGCGGGTGTCAGGCCGGATTTCTCACTTGGCCACCACTTCCGTTGTGGACTGTGGCTGCTTCAGCTCCAAGGCATGGGCGATCAGCTCCCGTTCCTCGGCCTGATGCTGCGCCATGGAGCCAGCAGCGGGGCTGGCCGACTCATCGCGTCCGTGGTAGGTCAGCACAGCGTTGTCGGGGATCATCGTCAACAGACGCGGTTGCAGGAACGTCCAGGCGCCACGATTGCGCGATTCTTCCTGCACCCAGCAGATTTCCTCGGCGCGACGATACTTGGAGAAGATCGCGGCCAGCTCCTTCTGGGGGAAGGGATAAAACTGTTCCAGCCGCACCAGTGCAATGTCGCTGATGCCGTGCTTTTCCCGGGCATCCTTCAGCATCCAGTACATCTTGCCTGCGCACAGCAGCACGCGTTTGACTGCATCGCGGTCGGCCGGCGCCTGCGGGTCGTCGATGACCAGCTGGAACTGACCGTCCGTGAATTCCTCGATGTTGCTGGCCCGCTCCGGATCACGCAGCAGCGTCTTCGGCTGAAACAGGATCAACGGCTTGCGGAATTTGCGATGCATCTGCCGTCGCAGCGCGTGGAAGTACTGCGCCGGCGTGCTGAGCATGGAAACCTGCCAGTTGTCTTCAGCGCTCATGCTCAGGAAGCGCTCGATGTAAGCGTTGGAGTGCTCCGGACCGGCGCCCTCGTGACCGTGGGGCAGCAGCACCACCAGCCCGTTGGCATAGTGCCATTTGCTCTCGGCCGAAGAGATGATCTGGTCAATGATGCACTGCGCACCGTTGACGAAATCGCCGAACTGTGCTTCCCACATGACCAGAATCCGGGGATTGGCCGAGGCATAGCCCCACTCGAAGCCGAGCACGGCGAATTCGCTGAGCATCGAGTTGATCACCATGAAATCACCGGGCCTGGTGGCGAGTTTATCCAGCGGATACCACTTCTTGCCGGTTTCATAGTCATTCAAAACCGCGTGGCGATGACTGAACGTGCCGCGCTCCACATCCTGACCGGTCAGCCGCACACCGTAGCCCTCGCTCAGCAGCGTGCCCCAGGCGAGCATCTCGGCGGCGCCCCAGTCGATCCCCTTGCCGGTCTGGATCATCTCCTGGCGCTTCTCCAGGATGGTCTTCAGCAGCTTCGGATGCGGCGTGAAGCCCTCCGGGGGGTAGTTGTAGACATCCATCACCTTCTGAAGCTGCTCCCGGGGGACGCGGGTCACGGCCGACCAGTCGGTTACCGTTCGTCCATATCCGCGCCACAGACCACGGAAGGTCGGCACTTTGCTCCGTGGGCGCACTTCCCGGGCCAGTTCCCGGGCCTGATTCAGCCGGGAGATGACCTCTTCCTTCATCTGGTCCAGCTCCGGCTGCGTGATTCGACCCTCCGACAGCAGCCGCTGCTCGTAGAGTTTCCGCACCGACGGATGCTTCTCGATCACGCGATACATCACCGGCTGGGTGAAGCTTGGTTCGTCGGTTTCGTTGTGACCGTTTCGACGGTAGCACCACAGGTCGATCATCACATCGCACTTGAACTGCTGCCGGAAGCCCACAGCCAGCCGCGCCGCCCACAGGCAGGCTTCCGGGTCGTCTCCATTGACGTGGAACACCGGTGCCTGAATGGCCTTGGACATGTCGGTGGGATAAGGCGTGAAGCGTTCCTGATGAGGCGGGGTCGTGAACCCGATCTGATTGTTGATAATGATGTGGATCGTCCCACCCGTGCGGAACCCCAGCAGCTCCGAGAGATTCAGCGTCTCGGCCACGACACCCTGCCCGGTGAAGGCCGCGTCGCCGTGGATGGCAATCGGCACCACCTTTTCCCGACCGATGTCGCCGAAGGTGTCCTGCTTGCACCGGACGATCCCCTGATGGATCGGATTGATCATCTCCAGGTGAGAAGGGTTGGGCAGAAGCGACACCTTCACATGCTTCCCGCTGGGTGTGGGACGGGTGTTGGCAAAGCCAAGGTGGTATTTCACGTCACCATCGCCGCCGACCTCGGCGGTGGGCAGATTCGTCCCGAAGAACACGCTCAGCATCGATTCATAGGTCTGGTTCAGCACGTGGACGAGGGTGTTAAGCCGGCATCGATGCGCCATGTTCATGATGAACTGCTCGCCGCCCAGCTCAGCACCTGCATCAATGATCGTGTTCAGCATCGGGATGATCGCCTCGGCGCCCTCTGCGCCGAATCGCTTCTGCCCGATGAACACCCGTCCGAGGTACAGTTCGAATTCCTCGGCGGCGATGAGCTGGAACATCAGGGCGCGGGTTTCGGCGTCGGTGAGGACAGGCCGGTTGAGGATCGGTTCCATCCTTTCCTGCAGCCAGTCGCGCTGGGCCTTGTTGTCGATGCCGGTGAACTCCACGCCCAGCGTGCCACAGTAGGTGATGCGCAGTTTCTCAATCAGGTCGCGGAGCGTGCCGTCAGTCTTTCCGAGGAAGCTGGCCGGACCCACCGTCCGGTTCAGGTCGGCCTCGGTCATTCCGAAATTGTGCAGTTGCAGAAGGGGATGGAAATCCCGCTTGACCAGTCCCAGTGGATCGAGATTGGCCACAAAGTGACCGAGTTCGCGATAGGAGTGCACGATATCAAAGACCCCCATGGAAAGGGGGGGATCAGTCGGCAGCGCCCCCGCAGCCAGGGCAGCCACCCCGCTGGCACTGCGGGCAAGACCCAGCTCGAACCCGCTGAAGAAGGCCTGCCAGTTTTCCGGTACGCTCCGGGGGTCTCGCTGGTATTGTTCGTGCAGTTGCTCGATGTACTCGGCGTTGGCGCGATTGACGAAATCGAAGTTTTGCATGGCAGTTGGTTCACCGTTTCCACCGACGACCCTTCAGGCGGCGCCGGTGGCAGACGAACGCGCACGGCACGGACCTGTCCCCCTCACTGCCGGCAGGAGCGCGCTGGACGGCAGGGGCATTGGGGGCGCATCTGGCGGGCGCGCACAGTTTCATCGTCAAGAACACAGTACGCAGTCAGATCATTCTAGAACAACCATCGGCGCATTGGAATCACTTGCGGGATTCTTGCGCAAGTGTCTGTCAGATAAAGACTTAACAAGACCATCACTGCCCCCCGGCGTGCTGGCGCAGTTCCTGCAATTGCCGTCGCGCCGGTTCGCTCAACGGACGCGCACCCGGCAGAAGGGGTTCGATCTGTGACAGCAGTTTCCGGGACTCTCCCGGCTGGCCCATGACCCGCAGCAGGTGGGCCTTTCCAATCAACGCGTCCAGGTTCGACGGCTCCAGCCGCAGCGCTGCCTCGTAGGAGGCCATCGCTGCCTCACGATTGCCCAGCTCGGCGTCGATGCGCGCCAGCGTATCGAAATACGTCGCCGTCGTGGGCGATTGCTCCACGGCCCGCGCGGCCAGCTCGCGGGCCTCGTTCAGGTTGCCTCGGCGCAGCAACAGCACATACGCCAGATCGTTCCTTGCCTCCGGGGAATCCGGCTTCAACGCCAGCGCCCTGCGATAGGCAGTCTCGGCCTCTTTCATCCGTCCGAGCTGAAGTTGCAACGATCCGGCAAGGAAAAGCGCCTCGGCCGACGCGGTGTCCCCGGTGAGAAACGGTCGGAGCAGTTCGACGGCCGCCCGGGCCGGGGCAGGGTCGGCAAAGCGGGAGGCCACGAGCGAAGCGGCCCGAGCGAATTGTGCTACCTCCGTATATGACTGTGGATCAATGGACACCTGAACGCGATTCAGCCATTCACTGGCGAGGATCGCATCGGGGGCTGATTCGCCGGTAACCCGCATCCAGATCATTCGCGCAGCGCGGGAACTGGCCAGCATCGGACCCAGCAGGTCCTCGGTTCGCTCGGTCTGGCCATCTGCCATCATGGCAGAGGCGGCGATTTGCAGCAGGGTGGCATTGTCGTCCGGCTTGCTGGCAGCGGCGGCAAGATAGGGAATGAGGACCTGCAGGGCTTGCGCCGGCTGGCCCAGTTTCAGGGAGGCTTCGGCGATGGCCAGGTCCGGTCCGCGCGAATCTGCCGAGGCGAGGGTTTTCCACTGCTGGGCCGCCGAACGCATGCGACTCCATTGACGTGTGGCGCGGAAGATCGAGGTGGCCAGCTCCACGGCCGCAGGATCGCCGGGCATGGTCTCCAGAACGCGTTGAGCGATGTTCAGAGCGTCTTCGGTAAGGCCTGCCTGTTTGTAGGCGCCGGCCAGCATCGCCTGGAGGGGCAGGTAGCGCGGGAATCGGTCTGCCGACTGCCGCAGTCGCGAAAGCTGCAGATGGCTCGGCTGCGTCGTGGCCAGGATATCTCGCATGGCGGCCAGAGCCTGCGCCTCCGGCGCACGGTCCGGATCGGCCGTCAGCAGCTCGATCAGAGGGTTCAGATCGGTCGAACCGGAAGCGACCTTGGCCATGGCCTTTGCCTGCAGCCGGAGTGATTGCAGCTCTACATGGCCGGGAGAAAGCGCCAGGCCGCGTTCGGCAGCCGATGCCGCTTCCTCGTAACAACCACTTCGGGCCAAAAACAGTGCCAGGCGCCTCCATAACGCCGGGTCGGTCGGTGCCTGCTCGGTGGCCTTGAGATACAGTTCCCTGGCGGCCGGCCGGCTGCCGTAGCGCTCCTCGAAACGAGCCAGCAGGGCATAACGCTGCGCCGAAGGCAGGTTCGTCTCCCCAAGCCGGTTGAGCACCTGCCTTGCGCGCTCCACATCCCCCCGGCCGGCAAAGAAGTCGGCCGCCGACGAGAGCAATTCGGCGGATCGGTCGGATTCCAATCGGCGTTGGAAGATCTGCTCGGCGCGTTCGGGCTGATCCAGCCGGCTGTACAGGTCGGCCAGAAGCAGGTCAGCCGGCAGGTCACGGGATGGCGCCCCCTCCAGCACCTGGACCGCCAGGGGAAGCTGTCCCTGTTCGCTGAGCATCCGGGCCAGGGGGAGACGCCGATCCAGCTCGATCATCGGGCTGGCCGCCGCCCGTTCCAGATGAACGCGCGCCTCCGGGTGCTTGCCCTGTTCGATCAAGAGTCGCGCCAGTTCCATATGCACCCCGGCCGATCGAGGGTCGATCTCCGCCGCTGCCCGCAGTTGCTCGGCCGCCTCACGCGTATTGCCCAGATTTTCCAGTGCTGCGGCGAGTCGGATCCGATACTGCGGCACGCTCGGGGAAGCGCGGACCAGATCGGTCAGGAGGGTGACGGCTTCGGCACTTTCCTGCTGAGTGGGTTGACCGGTCAGAAGGAAACGCGCGCGAGCGTATCGCCAGATCGCCCCATCTTCCCCGGTCAGTTTTCGCACCCGGTCGATGGTTCTGGCGAAGAAAGCGCGATCCTGTTGCGCACTGGCGGCGCTGCGAAGGATCAGAGACTGGACGTTGAAATCGTCCGGATGGGCATCTCCCAGTGCCACCCAGGCGGATAGAGCCTCCGGATCGCCCAGCGACTCGCGGAATTGTGCCAGAGCGATCTGCCAGGCGAGTCGCTGTGCGTCGGGTGCGGCCAGCGCCCGTCTCTGGAGGCGTTCTCGGGCGGCATCGACATCGCCGTTGCGCGCCTCCTCCAGCGCATGGCGCAACGCCATCCGTGGAAAGCGGTCGGCCGCGTCGCTGGTGGCTTTCAGCAGTTCTTCCGACAGGTTCAAAGAGAACTCCCGGCAGACCGAGAGGACCTCGGCCAGGACATCCGGCTCCCATTGATTGGCGTTGGACAGGGCTTCGCGGATTGCCTGCTCTGCTGCCGCATGCTTTCCGGCGCGACACAGCATCGCCGCGTGCAACGCCAGCGTTTCCGGCTCGCCGGGCTTGCGGTTCTGAATCTCGGCGACGAGCGTGGCGAGTTCTTCCTGATCCCGGGCCGACGGATTCTGCCGGAGCACGGCATGCCGAGCCAGGGCAAGCGTGGTAAGAACGGCCAGTTGATCGGGAGCGCACCGGAAGGCCGCGTTTGCCGAATCCAGGGCGTCCATCGGCCGGTTGATGGAAAGCAACGCTCGCGCAATTTTCACATGGGGGCTTGCCCAGGAGGGCATCAGTTCTGCGGCTTGCCGCCACTCGCGGATGGCGTGTTCCGTCTCTCCCAGATGCAGGTGGGCGTCGCCAATCCACAGCCGGATGATGCCGTTCTCCCCACCGCGCGCCATGGCCGCCAGGTAACGGGAGATCAGCTGATTCGGAGGCACATCGGCAAAGCTCAGGCGGGCTTCGATGGCCGCCGACCAGCCCTGGGCGGCGCCGTCACCCGATCGTTTTTTGAGCTGCTGGACAATAGCCCGGGCGTCGTTGGTGCGGTCCACGGCCAGCATCGACAGCGCCCGGATCGCCAGCAGCGTGCTGTCAGAAGCCGGGGAGGCGGGGTCCAGCGCGTCCA
>JAVQWE010000006.1:15056-20158 GCA_033579175.1 Phycisphaerales bacterium
GCGTGATCACTGCTGCGTGATCGCCATCCTGCCAGAGCCGCAGCACCAGCAGCCGGAGGATGGCCGGATCGTCCGATCGTTCGGCCGCTCGCGCCAGCACTGCCCGCGAATCCTCAAAGAGCCGCTGCTGGTCAAAGACGCGGACGAGCTGTGCGACGAACTCGGCGTCGGGTGCGGGTCGTTCGGCGGCGGTTCGCAGCAGCTCCAGTGCCCGTCGACGGTCGCCGGCCTCGCCGCAGGCCTGGCCCAGCAGCATTTCGAAGCGGGGGTCGTTGGGATACTTCGCCACCCAGGATTCGAATCGCCGGACGATTTCCTCAGGAGGGGTTTTGGCGCGTCGAAGCAGCCAGAACGTCTGCAGGTGTCCGTTCAGATCGAACGGTGCGGCGTCGTTCAGTTGCAGACTGGCGGTAAGGGCTTCATCGAATCGTGCCAAGGAAAAGAGGGCGATCGATCTGGCCCGCAGCGCCGCGGGATCGTTCGGGCGGACGGCCAGCACGGCATCGGAAAGCTTCAGGGCTTCGGTCGAGTATCCGGCGCGGGTGTACAGATCAAGAAGGGGATTGACGACCGCCGGAGCCGTCGCCGCATCTGCGGGCGCGCCCCCCGATCCGGGCCGAGCACTCCGCAGAACCTCAAAGAGCCGGATTGCCTCCGGGATGTGCCTGCCGCCGGGCAGCTCCACCCGCGCTCGTGCCGTGGCCAGCGCCAGCAAGCCAGGAAAATCGCCGGAATCGGTTCGCACCGACCCCCTCAGCAGCGCCAGCGCCGACGGATAATCACCTCGCTGGAACGCAGCCAGTCCGGCGGCACGGTCGGCCAGAATCCGCTTGTGCCGCTGGCGGTCCTGATACGCCCGAACCCCGAACCCCACTGCGATCACCGCCGCGAACACCACCGCGACATAGAGCAATCGCCGCACCGTCTTGGGTCGGAGGTTCATTGTCGGGTGCCCTTGCGAGCCATCAGCACGATTGTGCGGGCAATGATGAGCATGTCGAGCCAGAAACTGCGTTTCTCGACGTACTCGATGTCATACTTGATCCATTCCTGGAAATCCTGTCCGGTACGTCGGGTGCGACGGATCTGCCAGAGCCCCGTGATTCCGGGACGAACGCTCAGGCGAGCCTCGCGCCATGCCGGGCAATACTGGTTTTCCCGGAAGGGGCTGGGTCGCGGGCCTACCACCGACATTTCGCCGATCAGAACGTTCCAGAACTGCGGAAGCTCGTCGATGTTGTATTTTCGCAGGAAACGTCCGACTTTCAGCAGCCGCGGATCCTCCTCCGGCGGGATATCCACCCGGCCACCGTCGCCGCGGTTCTTGCCTTCGGCGATGAGCTTTCGCGTCAGTTCGTCGGAATTGTTGACCATGGAGCGGAATTTCCAGCAGCGGAATTCGCGCGGGCCGACGGTTTCGCGTTTGTGCCCGTAGAAGAAGGGGCGGCCGTCCTCCAGCCAGATGGCGAGCATGATCAGCGGGTAGAACGGTACGGTCAGCAGCAAAGCCACCAGTGAGAAGACGATGTCGAACGCGCGCTTGAAAGCCAGATCAATCGGATTCTGCGCAGGAGGCTCGATGTCCTGCGGCGGAGCGGTCGGCTCAATCGACTGCCACTCGATCTCTTCAACAGGGGGTCGATGCCGGGGATCATCCCAGACGACGGCGGGCCCGATCACGGTGGTGCCGGGCGTCAGGGATCGCCCTGCGCCAATCCAGACAGGGCCGATGAGCCGGGCCTCAGCCGAGACGGTGGAAGCCGGATCGCGCCAGCTTTCGCCATCGCACCGTTGCGCACGGTCGATGGTGGCGTCGGGGCGTTTCCAGTCGCGAATCAGGTCGCGGATGAAACTGGCGATTTCGCGATCGCTGGTGCGATCGTAAACCCGTCCGTCAATGGAGAGCGTGACGCGCTCAATGCGCGGGGTGAACCGTCGCAGCCGCCGCCAGCCAGTCAGCGGGTCCGGGGCGCTCTGCCAGAGCTGAGCCACCTCCCGGTAGGGCGTGATCACCACGCGGGCCAGGCGTCCCGGAGAATCATAGAGCCGCTCAAACCGCACGAACCGGTCCGCGGGGTCGGTGACGGCCCGCTCACGATAGCCGCGTTCGCGAGTATCGTGGAGCCTGATGAACATCACGGTCGGACCGATCCAGTTCATGGTGTCCATGATCTGGGATAACTTGAAGAGGCACAGCGATCGCGGGTCGGTCAGCAGGAACAGCTCGGCATGTTTGACGATCTGCGAAGGCTCACCCTGGCGCACCACCTGCACACCGTGCGCCGCCCAGAAGCGGGTGTGAAGATCCAGCGGCTCCAGTCCCCAGATCGTTCGGGTGGCGGAGGACATTGACGGCGTCGGGGCTACCATGGCGGCGATGGCCGGCGACTGCTCACCATCTGCCGCAGCGGGGGCGACGGGATGCCTCAATTTGCGGGGGCAGCGGCGAGCAGGCGTCGGCAGACATCAGACTTCCGGATCCTGTCGCAACGTACTCGAAGCCACTGCCTTGGCAAGCGAGCCGTAGTGTCCACCCTCGCTGCGCCCGTTGGCACCATGGCCGTTCTGGCTGCGGGCAGCGGAGCGGAGGCTGATCCCGCTGATCGACTGCTCGAAGTCGCGAGCCTGAGCGCGGTTGAAGACCACACCGCTGATCCGGGCTCCGATGGATCGCAGGTGCGTCAGAGCTTTTTCCACCAGCGGGCGCTGCTGCCCGCGGGCGACGGTCAGAATCACGCCATCGACGGCACTGCAGACCGGCGTGGCCTCAATCGAGCCAAGGATCGGTCCGGTGTCAATCAGTACAACCTCAAAGTGCTTCTTGGCTTCATTGATCAGCCGCTTCATGGCCGCCGGGCTGAACACTCCGGCGTGTTGAAGCTGAGCGTTGCCCGCCGGCAGCATCATCAGGTCGCTGACATCGGTGTTTTTGACAAACGGCATCAGCTGCCGGGTGGTGATGGCATCAAGAATGCCCTGCGGGCCCGCCATGTTCAGCCGCGCCGTCAGACCGGCACCGACAAGGTCACAATCCACCAGAAGGGTGCGGCTGCCACTGGCGGCAAAGGAAAGCCCCAGCGCCAGCGTGAGCGACGTCTTGCCATCGCCGGAACTGGCGGAGGTGACACTGTAGGCCACCGGCCCATCCACCGGAGCATCGATCTGCAGCCTGGTGCGCACCTGATGCACGCAATGGGCGGCGATGGAAGCCTGCCCGGGGTCGCTGAGGCGATCGGGCAGGTTGGGCAGGATGCCCAGCAGCGTAAGACCGGTGATCTGCGTTTCCGTGGTTTCTTCGCTGTAGCGATAACGGCTGTCCAGCAGCCCGATCAGCATCAGCAGCCCGACGGGCAACGCGCCTCCCGTCAGACCACCGATCAGAGCAAACTGTGCCCGGCGGTCCTTGCTGGGGGTGGACGGCACCGAAGCTTCCGAAGTGATGGTAATGCGCCCTGTGCTGGCAAGCTGGAATTCCAGATCCTCCTTGGCGGCCTCGCTCTTGACCAGATCATCCTGAGCACGCTTGAGCAGGTCCTGAAGCTGGCGAATCTCCGTGTTTCGCTCAGCGAGCTTCTTATGCTCGGCAACTTCCTGCTCATAGCGCTTGCGTCGTGCCTCCACGTACTGCTTGAGGGTCTCGATTACCTTTGGAGTGACGACCACCTGTCCACCGCCGTCGCCGCTTACATTCGGACGGACATCCAGCACGCGTTGCTTGTTGGCATCGAAATACTCTGTGGCCATGCGGTCGGCCATGGCATATTCACGCTGGGCGCGCTGCACCTGCGGGTGGTTGGCGCCCAATTCATTGCTGAGGCGGACGAGGTTGAACAATGCCTTGGTGCGGTTTTCGACAAAATACCTCATCATGGCATCGGCAACGGCCATGTCTTCCATGGTCAGCTCGGGCATGGCCTTGCCATCGACGGTCTTGTTGTTTGTGGCCAGCTCCAGCTGGGACTCGACCTCGCGCAACGCCGCTTCGGCGGCCATCATGGACCGCTGGCGGGCTTCAATAAGGTTGTCGAGCTTGTCGGTGCCGAACTCGGCCGAGAGGTTGCGGATGGCATCCTGGAGCCGCCGGACTTCCGCATCAGCCTTGGCGTAGGAATCTTCAAATTTCCGGAGCGCATCGAGCCGGGATTGCGTGACAACTTCCTGCGAGATATCGACGAAAGCCTTCATGACGGCGTCGACGGCGGCGGCGGCTATCTGCGGGTTGACGTCCTGATAGGACACCCGCAGGATGAAGGTATCCTTCACGTAATCGACGGAGAGGTTGTCCAGAAAGCTTCCGACGAATTCCGGCGTGACCGGACGGTTGGAGACGGCCTTCCACTCGTCACGATTGAGCGCCGCAAAGGCAGTGCGGCTGTTGGCGATCTTGGCCGGCTGTGACTTGACGAAGTTGAGGAAATAGCCCTGAGTTCGCTCGGAGGCGTTGCGGGTGATGAAGTAGGGGGCGACCTCAATCAGGCCGCTGGCCACGAATTTCGGAGTGGTGCTGCTCCAGCCATAGAGGGCACCGGCGATCAAACCGGCCGTCCCGAGTACGATCGCCAGCAGGATTCGCCCCCGCAGCAGTCGGTGAATGGTTTTCAGCGGCGACGGTCGCGGGGGATTGGGGTTGTAGCCCGCCAGCGCGGTGTTGGCACCGGTGGCCCAGGCATCGTCGGGCCGAGCGAGAGTGCCGCGCGGCGAGGTGGCGATAATCTCTTGAGTCATCGAAGCACTCCGGAATTCAACGTCTTGATCGTCGGCAGGAGTTCGTGAAGGAATAAGCTCACGATCTCATCCCGCTGCGCACGTGGCAACGGGTCGCGGGGCGGCGCGGCGTGAAACACAAGCTGAAACTGCGCGGCCCCGTAATATCGCTGCTGATAATCCTCCGCTGCGGCCTTGACACCTTCCATGTCGGCGACGATGCCCCGGCCGGGAACGATCATGAAATTATAGACAATCGTCCAATAAGTCTGCCCGGCTTTGGTCTGACGGAAGTGGTATTCGGTAAGGGGAATCAGGGTGTCCGCAACCGTCCAGGTCCGACGCTCTGCCAGGACCATTTCGTTGCCAATGGAGCGGTAGCAGTTGCGGGGGTAGTG
>JAVQWE010000007.1:0-19386 GCA_033579175.1 Phycisphaerales bacterium
TGCTGTCCATCCTTGCCAGCGAGGCAGTTGTCGATGCATTGCGTGCCTGGCGGGCGAGGTTTGAAAGCTCACCGCAGTTTGCCGCATTGCTGGAGGATCGAAAACGGCTCGAGCAGGAGCTTTTTGAGGCCGAAACAGCCGTCCGGGAGAGCCTTCGTGGTGACACCGAGGCAAGCCAACGCGCCAGAGGGTCGGTTGCGACGGCAGATCTCGACCGAATCCGGTCGGAACTCGGCACGCTCCCGGTTCCGGCCAGTGAACTTCAGGCGGCACTGGAGCGCCGCGAGGACGCACGGGCAGCCTTGGACCGGTGGATTGCCGTGTCGCGCCAGCTGGCCGCGGTGCGAGAACAACTGGCGGCTCCGGAGGTGCTGGCCGGTCGGCTGCGTGAAGCGGGGGTCGCCACAACCACCGAGGAAATCCAATCCAGCCGCGTGCAGACGCGATGGGTCATCGGCCTGGCGCTGCTGGTGGCGTGTGTGGGGATCCTCAACGCCATGCTGATGAGCGTCACCGAACGCTTCCGCGAAATCGGCACGATGAAATGCCTCGGTGCCTTGGACGGATTCATCGTCAAGCTGTTTCTGCTCGAGAGCCTGTTCCAAGGCGGTGTGGGCACGCTGGCCGGGGTCGTGATCGGACTGGGGCTGTGTCTGTCAGCGGCGGGATGGAGCTTCGGCAGCTTCGCCTGGCAATTGATGCCCTGGGGAAAGATCGCCGGAATCTCGATCTTGTGCCTGCTGATCGGCATGGTGTTGACTGTCGCGGGCGCGCTCTATCCGGCGTGGCAGGCGGCAAGGATGCAGCCGATCGCCGCCATGAGAGTGGAGGTGTAACGCCGCTGGCAGGATCTGACCTCCGGCTTCAGCAGCTCACGAGTGTTCATTTTGAGTGAGTGGCGGCGTCCCGTGGTGGACCAGAGGCTTTGACGGGAATCTCAGATGTCCGAAGAACAAACACAATCCGCGCTGGCCGAACAGGCGGTTCGTACGATCGACGTGAAGCGACGGTACGTGGTCGGCGGGGAGGTGGTGGAAGCGCTCAAGGGAGTGACCCTTTCGATCGACCGCGGAGAGTACATCTCCATCATGGGCCCCTCGGGCAGCGGCAAGAGCACGCTGTTCAACATGATCGGGGGGCTGGACAAGCCGTCCGAAGGCAAGGTGTACATCGATGAAGTGGATATCGCCCAGCTCGACAGCTATGAACTGGCGTGGATGCGATGCCGCAAGATCGGCTACATCTTCCAGACCTTCAACCTCATTCCGGTCATGACGGCTCTGGAGAACGTGATGCTGCCGATGATCTTCGGTGGCATGCCCACTGCCGATGCGCAGGAAAAGGCCGCCGAGATTCTTAAGCGCGTTGATCTGGGACATCGTCTGTTCAACAAGCCCAACGAAATGTCCGGAGGACAGCAACAGCGCGTGGCGATTGCCCGGGCGTTCGCCAATGATCCGACCATCATCCTGGCCGATGAGCCAACCGGAAACCTCGATCTGAACACCGGCAAGCTGATTATCGAATTGTTGCGGCAACTGAATCAGGAAAAAGGCGTGACTGTGATCTCGGCGACGCATGATCACAAGATGCTGGCGGTGAGCGATCGCATCGTCTGGGTGAGCGACGGACGCGTTTCCAAGATCACCCGTCGCGAGGAAATGAACATTCAAGAAGGGGTGATTGAAGGCCCGGGCTGGGGTGATGGGCAGGCGACGCGCTGAATGTGATCAGTCAGGCAGCCAGGGCGAGCAAAAACTGCCGCGTGCCTTGCAAATATTGCAGATTCGAGCGGATTCCCCCTGACTTGCGACGCCCGGCTGACTTGAGGGTAGCACCGGGCGGCATTCTGGTCTTGCCGGCTTCCGGGAGCAGGCTCTTGCGGGGAACCGGCAACCGATCTGCCGGGTGTGATCCGGGGGTTCACCTGCCGACCGATTCAGTCGTGGAGGCATTCACGAGCCGCCGTGAACGGTGATTGTTCTGCGCGGAACAACGGCCGCAGCGACAGGCCGACCGCGCTTCGCGACGGTCAGGAGGGAGCCGGTTGATGTTCCGCGCGGAACGTCGTCCCGTCGAAGGCAACGGCTTCGCGCCGGTTCGGTCCCTCCGCGCAATGTTCTGCGCGGAACATTTTGCCAAATCCATCGTAAGCTCTTGTGCTGCAACAGCTTACAGCGTTCCTGTTTTTTGACCGACCCGAACGACATATTAATATTGCGCTAAGAAATCGAGCTGCTGGACCGGGAAAACGAGCCTGTAGCGAACAGGGGACAATTGTGCTGCGTGATGAGGACCGAACCCTCCGTATCGACTCGCCGGGCATTCACACGCACAAATCGGCTTGGCGGGCGGGGTGATCCATCCCCCCGAAGTGTGTTGGTTCTTGTTGACCCCACCGGCGGGGCCGGGGGCATCAATCCAGCCAGTCTTTCTTTTTCAGTCGCTCAGGGACGTATTCTTCCGTCACGTAGCTGACATCCTTGGTGATCAGCGACTCGACTTCCATTTTGAACCCGTTCTCCAGCATCTTTGCGATTTCCCGTTGCCAGCCACGGTGATCCTTGAACCATGGATAGGCGGCGATCTCATTGGCGCGCTTGCGGTCGTTGTCGTTCAGGGCGATCTGCACATCATCGGTAAGATCGCATTCCTCATAATCCTTTGCGCGAATGCCGAGGAATCTGGCTTCGGGTATGGCCAGGCGTTCGGACTCAAACGCCAGCGAAATCGACCCCTGTTTGATCACGGAATAGATGTAGTGCCCCCAGGGATCACAATCCAGCAGGCAGATGATCGGCAGTTTCGCTTCCGTGGCAAATCGCTGCAGCAACCGCCGCACCCCGCGGGGGGGCTGTCCCCCGCCGTGCGTCAGAATGCAGTTATGCTTTTCCCAGAAGCGGTCTTCGTTGAATCGATTCCAGACCGTGCCTTTTTCGACGTGAAGAACAAAATCGGCGTCGATCTTCTTGAATTCGATCACATCGCTTTCGGTGATCGAGGGGATTGCGTATCCTCCCGAGCCCATCCGTCGGCAGTTGATTTCGTCTCCCTTGTCCACGATGGTGATATTGCCCACCATGGCCCCGCGGTTTTCCGCAAAGATGTGAAGTTCCTCGCGCAGGCTGCCGAGGGTCACTTCCAGGTCTTCCAGAATGCCGTCGGATTCGTTCTGATCGGAGAACGTTTTTTCCTTCGTGCCGGCAACCGTGTGCAGACCCTTGTAATACATGCCTCGAAGCGAGAGCGACTTGCCGGCGTCGATCAGTTCCTTGATGCTGCTGGCGTGCAGGCACGTCTGCATGAACTGCCGCGCCTGATTGAGGTTGAACAATTCGCGCGTCGCCCGGGCTTTGCCCATCTCGAGGATGCCGCGCCTGCGGTTCCAGACCGTGTTGGACCGGGTGCGCGCCGGAATCTGCAGGGCAATATCGCGCCCTTTGAACGCGGCGGAGCTGATTCCATCCGCCAGCTCAACAAGTTTGCCGAGCGTGACCTTGTCGCGGGCCTTGATACGCCGATTGATTCCGTTGGATGCTCTTTTTCTGGCCATGATCGTCTCTCAGATCGGCCGCCGTGCCCGAGCGTAACCCTGGCAACGAAAGGGACCAGCGGCCGGGGCTTGTGATTCAGTCGAAAAGCCTCGATTCCTTCGAGGGCGGTCGGATTCGTTTCCGGGTTCGGGATGGAGCGGCCATGGGAGCCGGGTCGGCCTCCGGCATCGCCGGGGCGACAGTTTCATCCTGCGGGATCGCAGCCCGGCTCTCGACCATGACGACGGCTTCATCATTCTTCAGTTCATCGGGGTTGCCATCCTTGACGGTTCGTCCTTCCTCGTCGAGCCGGGCATCGGCGATGGCGGTGCGCTTCCGGGCCTCCTTCAGAAGCGCATCATACAGCTTCTTTGTGTCGGCGCCGTTGATGCTGTGGATCGCCTTGGCGATTTCGCCGATGTAGCGCTCAAACACGTCGCGGCGCGCGGCCTGCCGCTGCATGGCCTGTCGCTTGCGAAGGTAGGTTCCAAGTTTCCGGCCGCACTCCATCAGTGCCAGCTTCATTTCGCGACGGATTTCGTCGTAGTCGGCGATGGCTTCCTTGGATTCGCTGGTGAACGGCACCCACACACTGGCCATGTGGATCATGATCACCAGCGGACCGACAGGCAAAGCGCCGCGCGGCTGGGTCAGGTTGTAATTCCGCCAACTGGTTTCCACGCACGCCCTGAAGCTGGAGCAGGCCGATTGCTGGAACAGCAGGGGCACGCGATTGGCAAAGCGGATCACGCGCGCCGGCTCTTCGGCAGGAAGCTCCCCGCCGTAGGCAATCGCCGCTTCGATCTGGAACGGTCGGCCTCGGTACACTTCGGGGTCTCGGCTGCTGGCCGCGTAAAACTCTGCCTTGACTCCCTTGAGCAATCCCGCCAGAAGCTGCCGAACCCCGATCGGGGCCAGGCAATCCGTGGGCGGGGGAGGAAGCCTGGCCTCCTGGAACGCCTTATATAACCTTTCGACGTGAGGAGGCTCGACACTGGCGATCCGGGTTCGACTGGTCAGCCCGGCCGCCTCGCAGAATTCGCCGGCGCGCTGCGCCGAAATCTTGCAGAAGGCATCCTGAAGGAACTGGTAGAGCGTGCCCCCCCGCGTGGCCTGATAATCCTTGATCATCTGCAGCAGAGTGCCCAGCTCAACCCCCTTGGGGTGTGGCTGGATTTCGCGCGTTTCCGGGGGAAGTTCTTCCGTCCCTCGCGGAAAGATGATCACGCCGTCCTTCTCCGTTGTGGTGATGGACGGATCGACCCCCGAGACGGGAGTTGGCGCTTCGGCAGCCGCAGCCTTGTCGGGTTCCCCTTCCCCGGGCGGCGTCGGAGCGGCCGCCTTGCGGGATTTCTCCAGCGGCAGCTCATCCTGCGAATCATCGGAGCTTACGCGCGTCGGCGGGACGAACATGATCTGCGCATGCGGATTGGCGATCGCGGTCAGTTCCAGAAACTCATCGACGCTGCCCCGGCCTTTCTGATAGCGTCCTTCCAGCTCGATGCTGACACTGGTGCCGGTGACATAGTTTTCGGGATTCAGGAAACCGGGATCGCGTGTGCCGGCGTTCAGGTTCTTCAGGCGCAGCGGGGGAAAATCGACATTCTTGCCGGCGTTGTCCACCGTGACCTCGGCCCGGTTGGTCTTGGTGTTCATCGCCAGCTCAATGTGATGCGCATCTTTTCGGGCGCCGGGTCGGGTGTGGATGACCATCGGCTTTCCGGTGGTGATCAATCCATACATGCCGGCGGCGGAGATGCCGATTCCCTGCTGTCCACGGCTCATCTTGAGCCGGTGGAATTTGGAGCCGAACAGCAGGCGTCCGAAGACGTTTTCCACCTGTTTGCGGACGATGCCTGGTCCGTTATCGACAACAGTGACGCGATATCGCGACTGTTTGGCCGTTGCCGGGCGATCGGGCTGCAGATCTTCGATGACCACAGTGATGTTGGGGAGGATTCCGGCTTCCTCGCAGGCGTCGAGCGAGTTATCGACAGCTTCCTTGACCGTCGTCAGCAAGGCCTTGCGGGGGTTGTCGAAGCCGAGCAGGTGACGGTTTTTGGCGAAAAACTCGCTGACGGAGATGTCCTTCTGCTTGGCAGCCAGCGTTTCGGCAGTCTCGACTTTCCGACGAGCCTTGGCTTTGGCAGAGGGCGCGGGCAAATCCTTCGACTTGTTCATAACTCTTGTATTCGCAATGGTTTGTGAAGGATTGGCAAACAGCGTGGCGTCTTCTGATCGATGTGCCATCCGTGGCGCCTCCTCAGGAACTGTTTCCATACTAATCGAACCAAGCGGGATGGGAAGATCAACCGCCTGCGGGGGGCGCCCCCGGAGGGGTGTCGGGCGAAGATCGCGAGCGTCCGCCGCTGAGCAGGGAGAGGGTCCTTGGGTCGATTTCGCCGTCTGATGTGAAAAATCTCACATAACGGCGTCGGCCTCAATTTCAATCATCGCCTGCTCGTCGATCAGTCTTGGCACCTGCAGGAGGGTGGTGGCGGGTCGGATTTGTCCGAAGACTGCTCGATGCTCTTGGGCAATTTCCTGCCAGCGAGTGATGTCCGTGCAGTAGATGCGGGTTCGAATGACGTGTTCCGGGCCGGCACCCAGCGCCTTCAAGGCGGCGAGAATGATCTGCAGCGACCGTCGCGTTTGCGCGGCGAGGGCAGGGGGATAGGTGCCATCAGGGTTGATGCCCACGGTGCCGGTCACGGCGATCTGGTTTCCGCTTCGAACAGCGCGGCTGTAGCCCATCACCGGTTCCCACGAGCTGCCGGAGCTTGCGCAGAGCCGACCGTGACGTTCACTGACTTCCATCGGAATCTGGTTCATGAGGCAGCAGCGTAGCCGCTGTCGCCTGTGAGGCAAACACCGTCAGCTCGAGTCGCGCCCGACGCGGTTGAACGCGTCCCTGACGACGGGATAATCCGCCTCATGCTGGTGATGCTGATCGGCTACCGCGGCAGCGGCAAGACGACGGTGGGCCGGCGTCTGGCCAGTGATCTGTGGTACGGATTTTGCGACACCGATTCGCTGATTGCGCAGCGCCAGGGCAAGACCATCGCCGAGCTGTTCCGGGAATCCGGCGAGCAGGCGTTCCGGGATATTGAAAGCGAAGTGGTACGCGAATGCTGCACGCTGAAGGACCACGTTGTGGCCCTTGGGGGTGGGGCGGTCATCCGGGAGCTGAACCGCCGGCTTCTGCGCCAGAGCGGCGCGAAGGTGTTCTACCTGCGTTGTGACCCGGCGGAGCTGATCCGCCGCATCCAGGCCGATCCTGCCTCGGCCGCAAACCGACCTCCTCTGACGCCCCTGGGTGACAGCGTTGAGGAAGTTCATCGCGTCCTTTCCGAGCGTGAAGCGCAATATCGCGAAGTGGCTGGCGGTGAGCTGGATGTGACGCGATTGACCGTGGAGGAAGCGGCGAGGTATCTGGCAAGAATGCTGTAGCGCTGCTGAGGCCGTTCCCGGGGACACTTGATCCTGGCGGAGAGCGGGCGGATAATCTTCACGATGAACCATCGCCCGTTTCGAATGATGATGCGTTGAAGGCGGCACCCGGCGTGCCCGCGCCTTGGTTCTGCCTTTGATCGCGTCGTCCTGATTCGGAGCGGGCGATGGTTTTTTCGCGCGCGAGAACGACATGAGCAAGCATTTTTACATCACCACGCCGATCTATTACCCCAACGGCGAACCCCACCTGGGGAGCATCTACACCACCGTGATTTGCGACGTGGTGGCGCGCTATCACCGCCTGATCGGCGAGGAGACATTCTTCCTGACCGGCACCGACGAGCACGGTACGAAGATGGAAAAGGCCGCGGCGGCGGCAGGGGTGCAGCCCCTGGAGCTGGCCACGCGATACGCCGAGCTGTTTCGGGAGGTGTGGCGCGAGCTGCAGATCTCCAATGACGACTTCATTCGCACCACAGAACCGCGGCACAAGCGCCAGGTGCAGCGGATCGTTCAGCGTCTGATCGACCAGGGCGACATCTATCTGGGTGCCTACGAGGGGTGGTATGATGAGGGTCAGGAGGAGTTCGTCACTGAGACCGAGGCGCGTCAGAGCGGCTATAAGTCGCGGATCAGTGGCAAGCCGTTAACCCGGTTTTCCGAACCTTCGTATTTCTTCCGGCTCAGCAAATACGTCCCGCGGATCATCCAGCACATCGAGCAGTCGCCGGGGTTCGTGGTCCCAGCTTCGCGGCGGAACGAAGTCCTCAGCAAGCTGCGTGCCGGAGTGGAAGACCTCTCCGTCAGTCGCACCGCGTTACGCTGGGGAATTCCGTTCCCCAATGATCCCGAACACGTCGTCTACGTGTGGATCGACGCGCTGACCAATTACATCACGGCCTTGGGTTATCAATCGGAAGACGACCGTCTGTTCCGGAAATTCTGGCCGGCCGACGTGCATGTGATCGGCAAGGACATCCTGTGGTTCCACAGCGTCTACTGGCCGGCGCTGCTGCTGAGCCTGGGGCTTGAGCTGCCCCGGACCGTGGCAGCCCACGGCTGGTGGGTTCGCAGCGGTGTGAAGGCGGGAAAGTCCACCGGGGGGATCACTACGCTGGCAGAGATTCGCGAGCTGGTGGCCCGATTCGGTCTGGACAGCTTGCGGTATCACCTGCTCCGCGCCGCTCCGTTCGGGGCCGATCTGGAATGGAGTCTGGAGGAATTTGAACGGTCCTTCAACGAACTGGCCAACGTGCTGGGTAACTGTCTGAACCGCACCCTCAAGATGCTCGGAAAATACTGCCGCGGGGTGCTCGGGCCGATACAACCTTCCACCGCCGACCTGGATCGCTCGCTTCAGGCAGCGATCGACGCGTTGCCCGGCCTTCTGCACGAGGCTTACGCCAGGCTCGACTTGCAGCAGGCGGTGCTCCTGCCGATCGAGCTGGCGCGGCAGACGAACGGTTATATCGACGCGACGGCCCCGTTCTCCCTGGCCAGAGACCCTGCCAAGGCGGATCAGCTCAGCTCGGTGCTGCACCGGTCCGCACAAGCGGTTCAACGCGCCCTGATCGGACTTTTGCCGGTGCTTCCCGGCAAAGCAGCCGAGGGGTTGAGGCAATTGGGGGTTGATGTGGCAGAATTGGCTCGCGATCCAGCAAACCTGTGGCGGGCCTTAGCTCCCGGGCACAGGGTGGGGGAAGGCTCGCCGCTGTTCCCCCGGACAGATCCGTCGAAACCCGCATTGTCAGGGTAAGCCACGGCTCGCGGTGTCAGCGGACTCGTAAAATGCCCCTGGGGCGCTATCCGGTGCCGGTCTGGCAGCTTGTTACAGGTACAGATCGGCCGCGATGGCCCGATCGGGGTTGCCGGGCGCGTGGACTATGCGGATGGGCTGCCCGCCGGCCGGGGCCAAGCCGGCCGGACAAAGCACGGCCCGCACCGTCTGATCTTCGCCATCGGCGTGGACGTATCGGATCATCTTCGATCGCGGAGCGATGGAGCTTTGCCTGGCGTCGATGACCAGACCTTCGGTGGCGACCCCATCCCGCCAGATGGACAGCACCCGCCGTCGCGAGAGCAGGATCATCGCCAGAATCAGCCCCAGCAGCGGTGCCAGCATCCACACGAACAGCAACTCGGCCGTCCAGCTTCGGGGGTTCGGCGCGTGGTCCAGTTTTCCGGCTTCAGGGGATCGATGCGGACATGAATGGTGTCTCCGACGGCGATTTGCGGCGGTTCGCTCGGTTGCAGCCGACCCCATGCGTCCCGTACTTCGGTGCCGCCGGCTGTCTGATACGACAGCACGACACGCAGCCCGCTGACGTTCGCTTCCTTTCGATTCGGGATCGTGGAGCCTTCGATGGCGGTGACGGTGGCAATCACTTCTTCCCCGCGGAAGATGATCGCGCGCTCACGCAGCGTCTCGGCGACCCGCACCCAGGTGAAGAACGCGGCGGCCGACCCCACCAGCACCAGCACGATGAGCCAGACCCGCACCGGGCGCTCGTGCCAGCTTCGGCGCCGCACCCGTGGGGTGATCGCCCGTGGCGGGGGTGGCAGGGGTGAAGGGTGGGAGGAATCCATCATGCCAGGACGTGTTTCACCAGTTCCGATGCCGTCACAGCCGGCGGCGGAAGCCGCAAGGCGAGGATCAATCCGGGGCACCGAACCGTGCCGCCCGGGCAGGCCTGTATCGGATGCCGCCGGCGAGGGCATTAATTCCGACCGCTGAATTGACCTCCTCGTGGAACGTAGCCGTGTTCAATGCACGCTTCAAGCAACTGGGCAGCCAGCGGAGCCGCCGCCGCCCCGCCACCGGCCCCGGCATATTCCACCATCACGGCAAAGGCCACGGTGGGTCGCTCGGCGGGGGCATATCCCACCAGCCAGGCGTGATGCAACCGCGTGCCCAAGGCGTCGCTGGCGCGATACCAGGGATATTCCGGATTGGGGTTGGCGAAGGTGCCAGGCCTCGGGCGAATCCATTGTCGACGTCCGGATTCGTCCAGGACCGGACGGCCCTGTTCGTCGAGCTGCAGAATCCGGAAGGGGGCGGCTTCGGCGGTGCCGGTTTTGGCAGCGATCGTAAGGTCCGACCGGTTCATCGCCTTGTATGCAGACCCGGCGGGCGTGTGCACGACGGCCACCATGCCGCGTTGCGCGGCGGCGAGGGCCTGGGGCGAGAGCCCAAGGTCCACGCGATCGGCACCGTAATGGGCAACGGCCGATTGATCCTTGGGGAGCCAGGGTGTCAGGTTGGTCCGGTCACGAACGATCCTCGGCCGCAGCCATACGCCACCCCGGGCGATGGTCGCGATCGCATTGGCAATCTGCAGCGGTGTCGCCTGAATGCTGCCTTGGCCCATGCCGGCCGCCCAGACTGACCCTGATCCTGCCGGGCCGGGACGTGGTGCGACCAATCCCGGGGCTTCGGCAAGACCGATGCCAGTGTATCGACCCAGCCCGAAACTGAAGTAGCCCTGCTTCAATCGCTCGGCGCCGAGGCGATCGGCCAGAGTCTCAAAATACACGTTACAGCTTCTCTGGAGGGCTTCGGCGAAGTTGAGATGCCCGTTCAGCTCCGGGACAGGCCCGCGGTGAGGATCGCTCCAGGGGATGGAGTGGTGAGGGTGGTTAACCGGTTCAATCGTGGCGGTCCAGCACCGCCCGAAGTCATAGCGCCGGCCGCGCAGGATCAGGTAGCCCGTGCATTCGATCCGATCCTCCGGATCAACCAGCCCTGCGGTGATTGCGGTCAGGCCCACCAGCGGCTTGACGGTGCTGCCGGGCTCAAACTGCGACATCGTGGCACGATGAAACAGCGGGCGCGACCCCTGATCGCGCTGCAAGCGGGGCATGTTTTCGCGCAGCTCGTTCAGATCGTAATCCGGATACGAGACCAGTGCCCGGACCTCGCCGGTGGGAACGTCGATCACAACCGCCGCCCCGTGCATCGGAACCCGCTGCACTTCATGACTCTGGCGGTCGGGGCTGGGGATTGGCACCTGAAGAAACAGGTCACGAATGGTCGCCTGAAGCTCGATGTCCAAGGTGCTGACAACGTCCGCGCCGGGGACGGGGTCCACCCGTTCGGCCGTCTCCCAGTTGCCCCCGATGGCGCGTTCGGCGCCGCGCGTGCCGCGAAGTTTCCGTTCGGCCAGGGCTTCGATGCCGTCCCGGCCGGCCAGATCATTGGGAAGATAGGCGCGCAGTTCGTTGTCAGCCTCCGGGTCTTCCGCCAGATGAACCGCCTGCACGCGCGTCAACGAGCCAATGACGTGCGCCGCATGATGACGATAGGGGTAGACCCGGTGGGTGCTTGGCTGCAAGGACAGCCCGGGCAGGCGATCGAGGTTGCGCCCGAGGGCATTCTGCTGCTCCTGCGACAGCGCGCGTAACACGACATGCGGCGATTGCTGTTCAACGATCAGCTCGTTGCTGAACTGATCCTCGCTCAGCTCTTCCGCGGCGCCACCGGTGAGCCAGCGATGATACCACGGTGGCTTCTCACGGGAGGCTTCCTCGACTGCCGAGCGATAGCGGCGCCACAGAATCTGCCGGCGTTTCATCCGCACATCACTTTCGATGCGGCTGCGGGTTTCCTCGATTTCGTCGATCGACTGGCCGGAGACCTGTGCCAGAAACTGCCACATCGCCTCGATGTCGTGACGGACGTTTTGCTTTTCGGCTTCCAGAAGCCGCCGCCGTTCGCTGGCGTCGGCCGGAGGCCAGTTCAGCTCAGCCCGGGCGCGCAGCCGCGAGACCGCCTGGCGCGCGATCCAGTCGGCGACGTACTTTTGATCGGTGTCCCGGGTGACGGCACGGTAATCGACCGCCGCATCCACGCAGGCGACGTCCTCGGCAAGGACTCTGCCGCGGACATCGAGAATCCGCCCACGGGTGGTCTCGATCGTGCGCTGCTGCGTCAGCACTCCCGCCGCCAGAGCGGCGTAATGGCTTCGGCCGAACACCTGCACTTGAACGAGGCGTCCGAGGACGAGGGCGGCAAGCAGGGACAGGATCACGCCCAGGGTTTTGAGCCTTCGTTCGAACATGCGGCTTCGCTTACGTCCACTTTCGGGCAACTTTCAGACCGAGGGTCGGTCGAAGCTTCTGCAGAAGCCAGATCAGCACCGGAGCCAGCAGGCCCGACAGCAGGGCTTCGGCAGCGGCCGCGCCGACGGTTGGCCCCCCGCCGAAGATCGCTCCGTGAATCATCAGGATCAGGGAGCTGAAGATCGAACCGACCAATGCGGTCGCCGCGTGGGTGGCAGGGTGCTCGCGATAGAGCACGGAGCCCGCAGCGGAGAGGGCAAGTGCCAGCAGCCCGTAGGCCAGAGCGTACAGACCAAGGGTCTGCTGGGTCAGCAGATCCTGCATCAGCCCGAGCAAAAAGCATGCCAGCAGGGCGCTGTCGCGGGAGGAAAACAGCGACAGAAACACGACGACGATCAATACCAGGTTTGGCGCTGCGCCGGCGAGTTGGACGAAGCCTCCCAGACCTGCCTGCAAACCAACGACAGCGTAGCCGAGCACAATGACAGGAATGAGACGCATGACCTGATCAGGCACCCCGCGCGTGAACCGGCAATTTCCAGCCCGCGCCATTCGAAGCCACTGTTACCGATCCATCACCATGACTTCCCTCAGCTGCCGCGCGTCGACAACGGGTTCGATCGTCACGTCGGCAAAGAGAATGCGGCTGCGCGACTGTCGCACCGAAGCAACCCGGCCGACGCGATACCACTTCAGCACACCCGGCCAGGCGGGGTCATCCAGCACGCACCAGTCGTTTTCACGGAGCAGACCGGCTTCGACGTATTTCCATTCGATCATCGACGCGTGCATTTTGCCCTGGCCGGCGCCGACGATCAGCGTCGGTGGAATCGCAATCTCGAAGCGGAGACCATCGGCCGATTCCACGTAGCGACCGATCGCCGCCGTAAACCGGCTCTGCCGATCGGTAAGAAGCTGCACCTGCGCTGCGCCGGCCCCTGCCCGACCGATTCGCCCGATGATGCCCGCCGGTGAAAGCACCACGGTTCCCGGCTTCAACCGGCTCGCTGACGGTCCGACGATGCTGATCGAGTCTCTGGCGCCTGCGTCGGCCCCCATGACAGAGAACGGCGAGCATAAGTCACGCACCCGACCGAGTTTATCGCGTTCGCTGGCGAGTGTTTTATAATATTCCAGCTGCCCGATTACGTTCGCCAGCTCGACCCGCAACTGGTCATTCTCGTGGTAAACCACGGCGGCATCCCGTGGGCGCTCGGGGGAGCCATCATCTCGGGGGCGGGTGGGAGTGATTCTCTGATGAATCCTCGCCGCCAGATACCTTGTGGGCAATGCCACCGGGGCAAACAGCGCCTGCAGGTTCGCCCGAACGCGGTCGCTGATGCGATGGGGAACAAAAAACGCCGTCAGGAACGCCAGGAACATCAGGGCGGCGAAGAACTGGTTGGATCGGAATCGGGTCATCCTGACCACCCACCCCCCCCGGGGCTTCCTGCCGAATTCTGCCGGAGTTGACGACGAGGCGACCGGGGCACGGACTACACCCGTCCGGGCATCATAGCCTGCGCCCGCTCAGACATCGTCCTCATCGGATTCCAGCGTGTCTTTCCACAACTCCAGATTCTCCAGATAGACCGCCGTGCCGCGCGCCACGCAGGTGAGAGGGTCTTCCGCCAGGCGCACATCCAGCCCCGTGGCATTGCTGATGACCGTGGTCAGCCCCCGCAGCAGCGAAGATCCCCCGGCCATGGTAATGCCGTTATCCACCAGATCGGCGGCCAGCTCCGGGTCGCATTGCTCCAGGGTGCGGGTGACGGCCTGAATGATCTGCGTCACCGGTTCCTGCAAGGCTTCGCGGATTTCATCCGCGGCGACGTTCACTTTCTTCGGCAGGCCGCTGATCATGTCCTGCCCGCGGACTTCCATCGTCGGTTCCTTGCCATCCGGAAACGGTGCGGCCGAACCGATCTCAATCTTGATGCGTTCGGCCGTCTGTTCGCCGCAATTCAGGTTGTACGTCCGTTTGAGATGGTTGCGGATGGCCTCGTCAAAGTCGTCCCCGGCAACTCGCACACTCTCGCAGACACTGATATCCGCCAGCGAGATGATTGCCACTTCCGTCGTGCCGCCGCCGATATCCACGATCATGCTCGCGGTCGGTTCGGTCACGGGCAGGCCGGCGCCGATCGCCGCAGCCATCGGCTCCTCAACAAGAAAAACACGGCGGGCACCGGCTCTTTCGGCGCTGTCCAGCACAGCCCGCTTCTCCACCGCCGTGATGCCCGAGGGAATCGCGATGACGACGCGCGGCCGAATGAACCCCTTATTGCCATGGGCGCGGCGGATGAAGTAGCGAAGCATGGCCTCGGTGATCTCAAAATCGCTGATCACTCCGTCCTTCAGCGGGCGGATGGCCGTAATGCTTCCCGGGGTCTTGCCCAGCATTTCCTTGGCCACCAGCCCGACGGCCGCACCGTTCTGCAGAACGCGGTTGGTCCCCTTCTTGACCGCCACCACGCTCGGTTCGTTCAGGACGATTCCTTCTCCCTTGATGCAGACCAGCGTGTTGCACGTGCCCAGGTCGATCCCCATGTCGACCGAAAACATGCCCAGCAGCGACTTGATGAACACTCCGAGTTCTCCCGGCGAAGTGCCAACCGCCGGGTGCATCGCGCTCCGCACGTTACCAGAGACCCGGCGGCAACCTGACAGATAGGGTATCGCGACAGGGGAATTGTGGCAAATCCCGACCTGCGTATCTGCCGAAGTGCAGCCTGCGGATGGCTGCCTCCGGACCTCCTGAATTGCCGCGAGTTTGCCGCGTTGGCTATCATTCGATCACTGACGCCAGCTCACAGCTTCACTGGCCGGTCGAAAGGAACAATGCAAAGCCTGTACCTGCTGCTGCACTACCTCCTGACCATCGCCTATCTGGCTGCGCCGGTGGCTCTGGTGCTGATGGCCTTGCGGCGCCGCGGTAACGGCGGGCCGCCGCCGCTGGCTGCGCTGGGAACATTTGCTGCCGGAACGGCCATGGGTATTTCTCTGGCGGTGGTGTATGCGGTGGCCGTCAAGGGCAGGGTGTCGATTTCGCAGGCGGTCCTCGCGGCCTATCTGGCCACATCGCTGATGATCCTGCTACGGGCGTTCGATGCACTTCTACAGGGGCTGATTTGGCGAATCAGCGTCCGGACCGAAGCTGTCGAAGAAGGACGGCCGCCCGTGATCCGCGTTCATCGTCTGCTTGCGCTGGGAGGAAACCTGACCCGAGTGCTGGTGTTGTTCGGCTTCGGACTGCCGTTTGTCATGTCAGCGGTGGTGACATATCGACCGAAGGTACACCTGATCGATGATCCAATGTCGCAATTGGGGTGGTTTTATGAGCCGGTACGGTTCGAGGCGACGGACGGGGTGCGGATCTCCGGCTGGTTTATCCCGGCTCAGGATGGTGCGCGGCGGCTTCACAGCCGAAAGACGGCCATCCTCTGCCATGGCCTGGGGGCGAACAAGTCCAATCATCTTGTGTTGGGAAGGTTGCTGGTGCCGGCGGGCTACAACCTCCTGGTGATTGATCATCGGGCTCATGGCGAAAGCGCCGGGCAGCTCAGCAGCTTTGGCGACCTGGAACGTCGTGATGTTCTGGGTGCGGTGCGCTGGTTGCGTCAATCGCGACCACAATCGGCCGAGAGGATTTTCGGCGTCGGGGCCAGTCAAGGGGCGGCGGCGGTTCTGGCGGCGGCGGTCGATCGATCACCCGAGGGGCAGGCCATAGAGGCGGTGGCGCTCTACGGATCATTCGACGATCTGCAAGCCCTGGCGGGCTCATTGGCCGATAAGACCTTTCTTCCCCCGTTCAACTGGCTGCTGGAGGCTTTGGCGCTCCCGATTGCCAGTGCTCATGTGGGAGCTGATCTGGCTGCCTTCAAGCCGGCGGAGCTGGCCGACCAGCTCTGGCCACGCCCGATCCTGATCATTCATGGTGTGAAGGATCAGATCATCGATTTCCGTCACGGACAGATGCTCTTTGACCGGGCGACGCAACCGAAGCAGTCGCTCTGGATCGACCATGGCGACCACAACTCCATCATCAGTTCCGACGAAGCTGCGGCGGCCGTCCTGCACTTTTTCGAAACGGCCCGGGCCATGCCATTGATCTGATTCTGACGGCGGGCGGATGGCCGTCTGGAGGGGACGGCTCTGTCTGGCTCAACGATCATGCCATGACGATTCTGGATCATCTCCGGTTGCAGATGCCCCGAGCCAGTCGTTCCACGCTGCGCGGCATGCTTCGCGATGGTCGAATACGGGTCAATGGTAGATTGATCCAGTCGCTGGGTGAGCCTCTGCAGCCGGGGGATCGGGTGAGCATCCTTCCCCGGCGACCGGGAAGGTCCAGGCTTGCGCGCGAGCTGCCGTTTCCGGTGGTTTTTGAGGATGAGCATCTGATCGTGATCCATAAACCGCCGGGGCTGCTGACCAGCAGCGGCCTGCGCGACCGGCGCCCCACGGCCATCGGAATCCTGCGCGCTCATTATCGCTCTCAGGCTCCGCGCGTCCGGATCGGGCTGGTACACCGCCTCGATGCCGATGCTTCCGGGCTGCTGGTGTTCTCCAAGACGGCCCGGGCGCGCAACGCGCTGAAAGCGCAGTTTCTGCAACATGCCGTGGGCCGGGAATACCTGGCTCTGGTCGAAGGCATTCCCCGGCCGGAATCGGGTCGCATCGAAACGCTGCTGGTCGAGCGGGCCGACGGCACCGTGACCGTGACCACCGACCGCCGAGCAGGCAAACCCGCGGTTTCGCATTATCAGGTGGTGAAATCTGTCGGCGGGAGGTCTGTCGTGAGGATTCGGCTGGAAACCGGCCGGAAGCACCAGATTCGCGTGCATCTGGCGCATCGTGGATGGCCCATCGTAAACGACCGTCTCTACCATCCTGACCCGGGCAAGGGCGAACTGGCCCTCACGGCTGTCGCACTGGAAATTTCCCACCCGCGAACCGGCCGCCGGATGCAATGGCGGATCGATCCGGTGTTTCACATTTGACCGCCCGGCGGTATCCTACGAGGTCACGTCACGGCGACTTCGGGAGCGAACCAATGGCCGACCCGACGACTGCACGTTTTCCGTGTCCCGCCTGTGGGAAGACCTACCGCTGGAAGGAGGAATTGGCCGGCAGGAAGGTCAAGTGCACCTGCGGCCATATCATGGTGGCACCGAAGGATGCCAGCGGGGCGTACGTCGCCGACGATCTGATTCCCCTGGCCGGGGAGTCTCAGGCAGCCCACACCGTGGCCGGAGAGCAGATCATGGCGGCCACGGCGGTGGGAGCGCCAGCCCTCGCGCCGACCACCGCCACCGGGAAAGCTCCCAGCCCGAAGCCTCGCGGGGCAAGCAAGAGCGGCCGATGTCCATCCTGCAACGCCTCGCTTCCCACCGGCGCGGTGGTTTGCGTCGCATGTGGCATGAATCTGCAGACCGGTCAGAAGCTCTCTACGGTGGGTGCGGCGTCGGAGGGGGCGGGGGGTAGTGCTCGCCCGGTGGTGCACGTCAACCGGGGGCAGCTCTTAGGCAGTCATCCCCCAAAACCGGCCCCGGCGAAGTCGAATCGAACCCCCTTACTGCTGGCGGCGTTGCTTTTGCTGGCGGCGGCAGTGGTGTGGTTCTTCCTGCAAAACTGAGTCCGGGCGGTTACACCTGCATGATTTCGTGCCGCTTGTTTTCCAGCATGGCATCGACCTTTGCCTCGTAGGTCTTGGTCAGCTCCTGCACCTGCTCTTTGGCGCGCTCGTGTTCGTCTTCGGTGATCACTTTCCCTTTTTCTTCGGCTTCCAGAAGCTTGTTCGCCTCGCGCCGGGCGTTGCGGATGGCGACCTTTGCCTGCTCCCCAAAACCCTTGCACTGCGCTACCAGCTGGACGCGCCGTTCCTGGCTCAGCGGCGGAAGCTGAAGGCGGATTGACTTGCCGTCACTGTGGGGGGTGAGCCCCAGCTTGCTGTCATTGATGGCTTTCTCGATCGCCCGGATATCCTGAGGGCTGAACGGGCGGATCAGCAACTGTGTGGCCTCCGGAACGTTAATGGCAGCAATCGATCGCAACTCCGTTTGAGAGCCGTAATAATCCACGCGGATGTGCTCTACCAGCGCCGGAGTGGCCCGCCCGGTGCGGATACCATCGAGCTCCCGCTTGAGGTGCTCCAGGCTCTTCTCCATGTGCGCTTCCATGTCCAGGAGGATGTCGTCAACCGGCATAAGGATCCTTCAGAGGTCAAGAATCACACACTGATTTTACCTGCTTTTCCGAAAATTCGCGACAAACTGGCGGATAGCGGGTATGATCTGGTCAGTTCGGGTGGTGGGTGGCCGAACCTGAGATGATCAGGGTGGAAGGCCCCGCCCAAGCGTCGCGGCCGGGTGCCCGCGGCCGAAAGTTCACTCCGTCGGAGAATTGAAGGAGAGGTTGGCATGCTGAAAGTTCTGGCAATCCTCGGATCGGTGGCCGTAGTGTGTTCCGTTGCCGCGATCTGGTCGGGGTCGGGGCCGTGCGGGCAGGTCTCCGCGTGTGGCGATAATCTCGAGCTGGTGAGCCTCGGGAGCGGGTCCTGCGGCGGTGCAACGGCGGCCGCCGGTGCCGGCTCCTGTGAAAAGGCCGATCAGACAGCGCCCGTCTCGGTGGGCGGATGTCCGGTGGGGGGTGGGGCTGCCGTGACGGCGGCTTGCGGGAACGGGTCGGCGGGTGCCTCGGTGAACGGCTGCTCGAAGGATGACGCCGCAGCGCTGGTCTCCACTGGTGATGCTCCGTGTGCCGAAAAGGCGGCCGCTCAATGCTCTGAGAAGACCGCAGCCCAGTGCGGACAGGCTGTGCAATGTTCAGAAACCGTTTCCACCGACGGCGTGCCGGCTGAAAAAACCGCTGGCAAGTCTTCCTGCTGCCCGGCAGCGAAGGCATCGCTGGTGAATGTCGAGGTATCCAGCCCGCTGGATGCCCTGAAGGGACTCGTGGGACGTTGGGAAGCCACCGAGGGCGAATCCGCCGGCGCGGCGACGGAGTTCAAGGTTTCCAGCAACGGCAGCATTGTGGTGGAGACCATGTTTCCCGGGCAGCCTCATGAAATGACCAATGTTTACTCGATGGACGGCGATCGCCTGTTGCTGACCCACTATTGTGCCGCAGGCAATCAGCCGCGGTTGCAACTCGTGGGCGTCGAGGGCAATACTCTGAAGTTCGAAATGATCGACGCCGCGAACCTGCCCGATCGGAACCAGTTGCACATGTGCGCGCTGGAAATGACGCTGCATGGTGATTCGATCGTTCAGAAGTGGACATCCACGGCGGATGGCAAGGTCGCCGGCCACAAGACGCTTACGTTTCAGCGCGTAGGCCA